>NZ_JADBGC010000013.1:0-285646 GCF_014892245.1 Microbispora sitophila
GAGTGAACTTCACCTCCTTCGGACCGGCCTTCACGATGGGCAACGCCTGGCAGTTCTTCATGGGCTACCGGTTCGCCATCTTCAACTACGCCACCCAATCGCTGGGCGGCGCGGTCACCGTCAGCCGATTCGACCTCACCACCCCCTGACAAGACGCGAAATTACTCCGCGACCCGGCGGTAGATGCACACCTGTACGCCGGTGCCGCCGGTGGTCGTGGAGACCAGTTCGAGCCTGTGCCGCAGGCCGTCGCCCGGGAAGATCGTCTTACCGCCGCCGAGGATGACCGGCATGACGATCAGCCGGAGCTCGTCGACCAGGCCCTCGTGCAGGAGGGTGCGCACGAGGCTCGGGCTCCCCATGACGACCAGATCGCCGTCGCCCGTGTCCCGCAGTTCGCGGATGCGGGCGACGGCCGCGTCGCCGGGGATTCGCGTGGTGTTCCAGGTCAGCTCGTCGTCACTCAGCGACTCCGACACCACGTACTTCGGCATCGCGTTCATCCGGTCGGCGAACGGGTCACCGGCCCGCGCGGGCCACGCGGCGGCCATGTTCTGCCAGGTGCGACGGCCGTAGAGCAGCCCCTCCGCCTTGCTCACCGCGTCGTCGAAGGCGCCGCCGACGATCTCCGGGTCGAAGAACGGGTGCGTCCAGCCGCCGTGCGCGAAGCCGCCGTCCCTGTCCTCCTCGGGACCGCCCGGCGCCTGCACGACGCCGTCCAGGCTCATGAACTCGATGACCGTGATACCCATGGCGCTTCTCCTTGGTGTCCGCCGGCGCCGTCGTCGGCTCCGTCGTGGTTCTCACGGTAGCTTCCGAAAAAATAAATTGTCAAGACAGTTGGATTGTTCGGAGTCGTCGTACGGCTGATGCCGTATCCCCCAGAGGCGGACGACTCCCCCCACGGCCGGGCGTACGGTGAGGCCCGAAATCGAGGATCATTCACGTCAGAATCGTGCTGGCCCGCCTGCTCGTCGCGGGCGGACGGCTCGTCCCGCGGAACACGCTCATCGAGGACGTCGGCGGCTCGCCTACCGGGAGGCGGCGTCCTGGTGGGAGGAGGCCGTCCGGGCCCACGGGGCCGCGGCCGGCGATCCCGGCAGGCACGTGGACCTGCTGCTGCGCCAGGTCGGCGCGCTGCTGGAGGCGGGCGACCTGATCGGGGCGCGGCGGATCAGGACCGAGGCCCTGCGCGTGGCGGACCGGGCCGCGGGCCGCCCGGAGCTGGCGGCCCGCGCGCTGACCGCGCTCGACGCCCCCGCCCTGTGGACGCTGCGCGACCCCTACGAGGCGGCCGGGCCGCGCCTGGCCCGCCGTTTCGAGACCGCGCTACGCGAGCTTCCCGGCGAGGACGTGCTGATGCGTGCCCGTCTGCTGGCCGGACCGTCTGTCGCCGCCCTGGCCCCGTCTGCAGCACACGCTGTGGCAGGCGAACCGGCTCGCCCTCGACGGCCGCTTCGACGACGCCGAGGCCGTGTACGGCGAGGCCGACCGTCAGGCCGAGCAGATCGGGATGTGTCACGCCAAGAGGATCGTCGCCACGGCGCGGCTCACGGTCGGCTACACCAGTGGCGCCATGGGGGCGGCAGGGCCGCTGATCGACATGGTCAGCGACATGCACCCGAGCTTCGTGCACTGCGCCCAGATCCTGCATCTGCTCGCGCGGGGGCGATACGAGGAGGCATACCGGCTCGTGGCCGGCGGGTGGCCGGTGCCGCCCTCCGACGCGTCCTGGGCGCCCATCAGGTGCATGCAGGCCGCGGCGATGGCGGCGGTCGGCGACGCCGACGCCTGCCGTGCCGCCCATGCCGACCTCCTCCCCTACAGCGGGCGATCGCGGTGGGGTACGGGATCGCCGGGCTGGGGCCGATCGACTGGCACCTGCACCTGCTCGCCGCCACCGTGAACGACCCCGGGATGGCCGCCCGGCACCTGCGGACAGTGGAACGGCTCGCGGAGCGCAACGGGTTGCACTGGTGGCGCGACCGGGCGAGGGCGGCGCTGCGCACGCTTCCTCCGCATACCCACAGCCGCCCGGTCCTGGCGGCCGGCTGACCTTACTTACCCGGGCAAATGCCCCAGAGCACGTGAGACGACCGTCTCGGCGGGCCGACCGAGCACCCGTTCGAGATCATCGGTCCGCTGTTCCAGCATGCCCCCGCGGATCTGCGCGTTGATCCAGCTCATCGGGCCCGGCCCGGCGTCGGGCACCTCACGGTAGGGCACGCCGAGCGCCTCGGCCACCTCGGGATAGCTCCACAGGGGTCCCGTGAAGTCGTACGCCCGGCCCAGATGTCCCTCACCGGTCAGCACGTTGGCCGCCGCCTCGGCGAGATCCGACCGGAACGCCGTGTTCAGCCCGCGCCCACCGGTGCTGCTGGTGATCTCACCCTCGACGACCCGCGGGACGAACGCGTCGCTGTAGAAGGGGTGCCGCAGGAACGTGTACGGCAGGCCGCTGCGGAGTATGGCCTGCTCGGTGGCGTGATAGGCCTCCGTCATGCCGGTCGCGCCGACGTCGGCCCCCAGGAAGCTGGTGAAGACGACCGCGCCGACGCCGGCCTCCTTGGCGGCGGTCACCGCGTTCAGGTGCTGCCCGATCTTGCGAACGGTGTCGAGCTCCGGAGAGGAGATCAGGAGGAGACGGGCGGCCCCGTCGAACGCCTCGCGCAGACTCGCCGGGTCGTCGTAGTCACCGCGGCGTGCCGGCACGCCCTCGGGCGCGCGGCCGGGGTCGCGCACCGCGGCCACCACCTCCGTACGGGTGCGTAGATGCTGGATGACGAGGCGGCCGAGCGCGCCGGAGGCGGCCGAGATCACGATCACGGGGCAAGTGAACTCCCTGCCATCGCGACCCTGCCACTGCTTTTCGGGCGGAAGCGGGCGCGGTAGTCGTTCCAGTCCCAGGTGGACAGGAAGGCCGCGGCGGCCGTCCGGCCGTTGCGGTAGAGGTCACGCTTCTGCCGCTCGTCGAGGTCGAAGTCGACCACCCCCACGCCCTCGGTGTCGACCTGGACGGTGCGGGCCCTGACCCAGGGCTGGTCGAGGTACGTCTGGTCGTGGCCGACGATCGCGGTCCCGACCAGGGACGTCAGCAGCCGCAGGGCGGGCAGGTGGGGAGCCCCGACGAGCGGCAGCCTGAGCGTGTCCTCCCGGAAGGCGGGGAGCAGCTTGACCCCGAACGTGGGCCAGCGCGGCTGCTTCCCGTCCTGCCGGTCGAACGTGTCGATGGGAAAGTTGGACAGCACGCCGCCGTCCACCAGGGTCGACACCAGTCCGGTGCCGCCATCGGCGATCGTGACGGGCTCGAAGAAGAAGGGGATCGACATCGAGGCGCGGACCGCGTCGGCCACCCGCTGCCTGCCCGGCTCCGCCACGCCGTAGACGCTCCGGTAGTCCCACGGCAGGCGCACCAGCCTGCCCAGGGTGACGTCCGTGGCCGTCACCACCAGGCTGTAGCGCTGGTCCTCGCCCATCCAGGGCGCCGGGTCGTCGAGCGCCAGGTCGTCGAACGTCTCGACACCCAGGTCGGCCAGCTCGTTCCCCAGCCACTCCCGCAGGTAGTCGCCCTCGAACACACCCCGTTCGAACAGCAGGGACAGCAGCGAGAACCCGGCGCCGACCAGCGGGACGCGCTCCACGGCGGACGCGTCCCTGAACCTGCGGTAGTCGACGCCGAACAGGAGCTCGCGCATGCGCTCCGGCGGCATCCCGGCCGCGGCCAGCGCTCCCACCACCGCCCCCGCGGAGGTCCCGGCGACCCGGGTGCCGACGGCCCGCCCGAACCGGTATCCGGCGGCGTGCAGTTCGTGCAGCGCGCCGACCAGGGCCACGCCCTTGACGCCGCCGCCCTCCAGCACCAGGTCGGCCCGCTTGTCCACCCCGGCCATCGGCACCAGCCCTTCTTCCGACCGTCCTCACCCGGATCTACCGCGCTCGGACGGACCGCACCCCGGCGCCGCGCCGGTGCGGGGTGAACCGTCACTCCTCCTTGTCCTGCGGATACCAGCGCAGCTCGATGACATTGCCGTCGGGGTCCTTCACGTAGACCGAGGTGGCGACGCCGCGCGCCCCGAACCGGGGGCCGGGTCCGTCGATGACGGTGAGGGCGCCGGAGTCGACGACCTCCTGCCAGTCCAGCGGCTCGACGACCAGGCAGAAGTGGTCGACGTTCGGCTCGCCGCGGGAGCCGCGCAGCAGGTCGATGATCGTGTGCTGCGACACCCGCACCGAGGGGAACGGCGCCTTGCCGGCCCGCCACTCGTCGACCCGCACCGGCTCCAGGCCGAGGACGTCGCAGTAGAACGCCAGCGACCGCTCGACGTCCTCCACGGTCAGCACCAGATGGTCGAAACCCTTGACCCGCATGTTCGTTGTGCTCATGGATCCAACGATGGTCGTTACGGCGGCCGGCACCAAGCCCCGATCACGCTACGATCGTTGACTCGCCTTCAACGATGGGGATCCGCATGCTCGAACGGCACGAGATCGAGACCTTCCTGACGCTGGCCGAGGAACTGCACTTCGGCCGTACGGCCGAGCGCCTGGGGGTCACGACCGGCCGGATCAGTCACGCGATCAAGAAGCTGGAGCGGCGCATCGGCGCGCCGCTGTTCGAGCGCACGAGCCGGGTCGTCCGCCTCACGCCGATCGGGCGGCGGCTCGCCGACGACCTGGCGCCCCTGGTGGCCCAGGTGGAGGCCGCCGTACGCCGGGCCGTCGAGGCGGGCCGCGGGGTCACCGGCCGGCTGCGAGTGGCCTTCCTCGGCGAGTGGACGGCGCCGGCGCTGCTGCGGGCCGTCGCCCTGTTCACCGAACGCCATCCGGAGTGCGAGGTCGAGGTCCAGGAGGTGCAGCTGTCCAACTCGCGGGCGAGCCTGCTCGACGGCTCGGTGGACGTCCTCATCGCCTCCTATCCCTTCGACGGCATGGCCTGCGGGCCGGTCCTGCTGAGGGAGTCGCGCGTGCTGGCCGTGCCGGCCGGGCATCCGCTGGCCCGCGAGGAGTCGGTGTCGCTGGATGTCCTCGGCGATCACCCCGTGGTGCAGTACCCCTCGGTCACCTCGGCCGAGTTCAAGCGCGACCGCACGCCCGGCCACACCCCGTCCGGCAGGCCCGTGCCCCGGGGACCGGTCGGCGGCACGTTCTCGGAGATGCTGTCGCTCGTCGCCATGGGCAAGGGGGTTCTGCCGGTGGGCGAGCACAGCCGCACGTACTACCCGCGCCCCGACGTCGCGTACGTGCCCATCCGGGACGCGCCGCCGATCGAACGCGGACCGGTGTGGCTGGAGACCAACACGACCGCCCGCGTACGCGAGTTCGTCCGGGCCGCGGCCGACGCGAACCCTCCGCGTGGCGCATCCGAAAAGGCGGTATCCGCCCTTTAGGATCAGCCGTAAAACCGTGGCCCCCTGCACGGCTCCCGGAGTTCACGCACGGTTCAGCCGGTCTCGCAAAGGTGCCTTTCGTAGCCGGAGCCGGCTTTCCGGCGGGACGCGAAAGGGCACCACATGAGCGAGGGGCACGTACACCCGCACCCCCATCCCCACCCCCACACGCATGACCACGACCACGGGCACTCCGACCCCGGCCCTGTGGTGGACATGACGGTCGCGGACGAGGAACTGTCGCCGGACCAGCTCTCCCGCCGCCAGATGTTCCGGCGGGCCGGGCTGCTCGGCGCCGGCCTCACCGCGGCGGGCGTGCTGGGCGCCCCCGGCCAGGCCGCCGCGGCGAGCACCGCGACCGGCCGCGGCGAGCGCGAGCCGAAGGACGGCTTCCTGTGGCTCGCGGGCGACCACCACATCCACACCCAGTACAGCTCCGACGGCATGTACCGGGTCATCGACCAGGTGCGGCACGCCAACGCGTACGGACTCGACTGGATGGTCATCACCGACCACGGGAGCACGACGCACGCCAAGATCGGCGTGGAGAAGGTCAACCCCGACATCGTCGCGGCCCGCGACGCGGTCAAGGACACCCTCGTCTTCCAGGGCCTGGAGTGGAACATCCCCGCCGCCGAGCACGGCACCGTGTTCGTCGCCCCGGGACGCGGCGAGGTCGCGACGCTGAAGGAGTTCGAGAACTCCTTCGACGGCTCGGTCAAGAACGCCACGGCGAGCACCCCGCAGAACGAGGCCCTCGCCATCGCGGGCCTCAACTTCCTGGCCGACGCCGTCAAGCGCCGCCGGATCCCCGACGCGCTGTTCCTGGCCAACCACCCCGCGCGCAAGGGCATCGACTCACCGCACGAGATCCGCGCCTGGCGCGACACCGCACCGGGGATCGCGGTCGGCATGGAGGGCGCGCCGGGCCACCAGGCCGCCGGCATCCCCAAGCCCAACGGCGCCGGCTCCGGCCGCGGCTACTACGACAACAGCCCGAGCGCCGACTCCTTCCCCGGC
The DNA here is from genome assembly GCF_014892245.1 of Microbispora sitophila. Taxonomy (NCBI): domain Bacteria; kingdom Bacillati; phylum Actinomycetota; class Actinomycetes; order Streptosporangiales; family Streptosporangiaceae; genus Microbispora; species Microbispora sitophila. Next base: position 6,408 of record NZ_JADBGC010000013.1, read on the forward strand.
TACCCGGCGGAAAGCTACAGGACCTTCGGCGGCTTCGACTGGATGACCGCGACCGTCGGCGGCCTGTGGGACAGCCTGCTCGCCGAGGGCAAGCCCTGGTGGATCACCGCCAACTCCGACTCGCACACGATCTACGCCGACACGAGCGACCGCGGGCCGAACAGCGACTTCAACGCCAACGGCCGATACGAGGACCCGATCTACAACGGCCTCCACAACCTGTCCAACGGCGACTTCTGGCCCGGCTACTACAGCCGCACCCACGTCGGCGCGACCGGGTTCTCCTACGGCTCGGTCATGGACGGCATCCGTCAGGGCCGCATCTGGGTGGACCACGGCGGCCTGATCAGCGGCCTCGTCGTCCGCGCGCGGGCGCGCGGCAACAGCGGCGTCACGCTCGGCGACACCCTGTACGTCCGCCAGGGCGCCCAGGTCGAGGTGGCCATCCAGATCACGCTGGCGAACCGGCCCAACTGGGCGCAGTTCATCCCCACGCTCGCCCGCGTGGACGTCATCCAGGGCGACGTGACAGGCCCGGCCTCCGACAAGGACGTGTTCACCACCCCGAACACCAAGGTCGTCCAGTCGTACGAGGTCGGGAAGAACACCGGCACCGTCACCTTCACCTACCAGGTGGGGGCCGTCGACCACCCCGTCTACGTGCGACTGCGCGGCACCGACGGCAACCGCGTCGCCCCCGGCCTGCTCGGCGCGTCGGTGGACCCGCACGGCCCGGCCATGGACGTGCCCGGCGACGCGGACCCCTGGAAGGACCTGTGGTTCTACAGCAACCCGATCTGGATCGTGCCGCGCCGATGACCGCGCCGATGACCGCGCCGATGCTTGTCGGTTTCGACGACGGATCCCGTACGGTCGCGGGGGCCGAGCACCTCCTCCACCAGGTGGTGGAGGCGCTCGGCTCGCCGGCCGGGGTGATCGGCTGCACGCATTTCGTCCGCAGCGGCGGGCTGCCGCACGTCGCCTGCTCCCTGGCCCTGCCCGGCACGGCTCACCTCGACCCGGCCCGGCTCCCCGAGGGTGTCTTGACGGCGGAGGGCGCGGCGCTGGCGGCGGCGGAGCACGCGGCCCGCGACGGCGGGCGCGTGGTGCTGTTCCCCGGCCACGACGACCTGCCGGCGACGCTCACCGTCGGCGACCTGCTGGCCCGTACGGCGATCGACCGGGTCCTCGTGCTCGCCCAGCCGGAGCCTCCGGCCGACGACGTGGTCCTGGTGACCAACGACCACGTACGCCCGGTCTGGCGGGACGGGCTGATGACCCTGCTCGCCATGCCGGCGCCGGGCGGACGCATCGCCCCGGCCGAGGTGCCGAACCCCACCCCCTGTTGCGCCGACCACGTCTGCACATGACCGATTCGCTATAGGCCCTTCTGTACCAGGTTGCGGTTGCGGTAGAAGATCACTCGTACCATTTCTCCTCTTTTCGAGGTACACGTGAGAAAGATCCTGCGAGTGGCCGCGGCCCCGATGTTCGCCGCCGCCTTCGTCCTCGCCGCCCTGTCCGCCCCCGCGAACGCCGACACCGCCGCCGGCGCGACCGAGAGCGACGCCGAGATCGCCCAGGAGTGGCAGACCGCCTGGGACACCTACCACTTCACCGACACCACCCCGCCCGCGCCCGGCTCGGGCCGCAGCCGGGTCACGAACAGCATCTCCGTCGACATCGACGCGCCGATGCCGTCGACCTTCTACAAATACTCCGACTTCAACAACCACATCGGCAAGAACCCGTTCCTGAAGCGGGTCGTCACGCACAAGGAGTGGCAGACGCCCCCCGCGCTCTACCGCAACCTCACGGCGATCGAGGAGATCCCCTACGAGGGCACGATCGTGGTCAGCAAGACCCACGCACAGCAGCGCCTCCACGCGGACGGGTTCTACTACGAGACCGACAGCTGGTCGCAGCCCAACGTGGTCACGCACCAGAGGATCGACTTCACGCCGCTGCCCGGCGGGAAGACCCGCGTCACGGAGAACCTCACCTTCGAGGCGGACTCCTCGCTGATCGACTTCGTCGCCGCGAACGGCACCGCCTCGCACCAGCAGTTGCAGACGGCCCTCAAGCAGGCGATCGAGAGCGGCGAGCTCTGATCCTCGGGCATCACTGAAAACGGGCGTCTTCCGTGAGGGAGACGCCCGTCTCGTGTCAGTGCCCGATTCAGTGCCCGATGCCGCCGCCTCTGCTCTCCTCGGCCCGCAGGGTCTGGTTGATGGAGCAGTTCTTGATCCCGCCTCTGCAGTTGCCGCTGAGGGAATCGGTGAAGACGCTGACGCTCGACACCTGCTGGACGCCGGCGAAATCGACGGCGCTGTTGCCCGCGGGGGCGTTGACGTTGCGCCTGCCCGTGTTGAGCTGATAGGGCGGACTGCTGATCGTCGGGGCGTTGGCGGTGTTCACACCGGCAGTGCGCTGCGTGCCGCCGCCGTCGTCACCGAACCCGCCGCCGAGGCCACCTCCGAAACCGGCGAGACGGGCGTCGATGCGGGCTCCCCCGTGACCGTGGCCCTTGCCCTTCTTCCCCTTGCCCTTCTTGCCCTGACCCTTCTTACCCTGGCCGCCCTGGCCGCCGTGGCCATGCGGGCCATGCCCACCCTGGCCACCCTGACCGTGCGGGCCGTGGCCGACGGCCGGGGCCGGCGCCGCCAGTGCCCGCGGCGCCGCCGCGACGCTCGGCATCACGATGAGGAGCGCGGCGACGGCCAGACGCCGGGCGGACATCGCCACGACGCGGGATCTCCCTGCCCTGTTGTCGCCCATCCGATCCACACCTGCCTTTACTTTGGGACACAAGCGACGCATCCGGCTCATACCCCTCGCTTCGCCCCTCTTCTCCCGACGTGCGATGTGCTGTGCGGTTGCTGATCCCTTCTTTGCGCTACGCGGTTCCGCCCACGTGTGCGGCGTACGCGCCACTCAGGTTGTGGCGATGGCGGTGAGCACGTCGAGCCTGGCCGCGCGGCGGGCCGGCAGCAGCCCGGCCAGCAGGCCGGCGACGGCGGCCACGGCGACGACGAGCAGGAGCGGACCGACCGGCAGCGTGAGCGTGGCCTCGGTGGTGCGGCCCAGCGCGGTGACCGTGCCCGCGGCGAAGGCGACGCCCAGGCCGATCCCGGCGACGATCGCCAGCGCCGCGACGAGGACCGCCTCGCCACGGATCATCCAGCGCATCTGGGCACCGGTCATGCCGACCGCCCGCAGCAGCCCGAGCTCCCGGGTCCGCTCGATGATGGACAGGGCGAGCGTGTTGGTGATGCCCATCAGCGCGATCAGGACGGTGAGCATCAACAGCGCGGTCACCAGCCCGAGGACCTGGTCGATCATCGCGTTCCGCCCGGCGACGGCCGCCGCTTGGTCGCGCACCTGGGCGGTCGGGGCGTCGGCGAGGGCCCGTTCGATGGCCTTCCTGGCGTCCCCGTCGCGCACTCCGTCGGCGACCTTGACGAAGACGCTCGCGTCGACGTGCTCACGGTAGTTCCGCTCGAAGGTGTCCAGCGAGATGACGTAGCCGGTCGACAGCGCCTGGGCGTCCCGGTCGCGCAGCAGGCCGACCACCGGAAGGCGCCGGGTCCCGGTGCGGGAGAACGTCATCGCCAGGGTGTCGCCGACCTTGAGGTGCCGCTCCCTGGCGACGTTCGCGGCCAGGACGACCCCGCCGTCCGCGACGGCGTCCAGGCGTCCGGCGACCATGTGGAGCGAGGTGACGCGGGGCAGCGTGACCGGGTCGACCGCAGTGAGCGCCTCGGTCGACTGGCCGTCCTTCCAGTGGCCGTAGCGCAGCCGGGAGGCCACCGCGACCTGCGGCAGCTCGCTGACGTGGTGGTAGGCGTGCGCGGGCAGACCGCCCAGCATCTCGTTGCGGGCGCTCTCCACCACGTAGTCGGCGGTGATCACCTCCGTGTACGACCGCGCCGTCGAGTCCTTGATCGAGGTCCCCAGCACGGTCGTGAAGCTGATGAGCGCGAGGCCGAAGGCCAGGGCCAGCGCGGTCGCGGAGGTGCGCCGGGGCGCCCGCGCGGCGGATTCGCGCGCCAGCCGTCCGGGGACGCCGGCCGCGCCGAGCGGCCGCCCGAGCAGCCGGACCAGGCCGGGGGAGGCCGCCGGCCCGAGCAGGGCCAGCCCCACGACGGTGCTCACCGCCGCCTCCCCGAGCACGACGACCGACCCCGGCCCGGCCAGGACGATCGACAGCCCGGCCACGCCGAGCGCGGTGAGAACCGCCCCGGCGACGGTGCGGCCCCAGCCGGCCCGCCCGGAGACGCCGTCGGCCGACGCGCGCCGCATCGCCTCCACCGGCGCCACCGAGGCGGCGCGGCGGGCCGGACCGAGCGCCGACAGGACCGTGACGCCGACGCCGAGCGCGAACGCGACGACCAGGGTCCGGGGCGCGACGACGAGCCCGCCGCCGGGCAGCGTCATCCCGAAGGCGCCGGCGAGGTCACGCAGCCCCGCCGCGCAGGCGACACCGAGGCCCGCCCCCGCCGCGGAGGCGACAAGCCCCACCAGCAGGGCCTCACCGAGCACCGAGCGCATCACCTGGCCGCCGGTGGCCCCGGCCGCCCGCAGGACGGCCAGCTCCCGCGTGCGCTGGGTGACGACGATCGAGAAGGTGTTGGCGATGAGGAACGCGCCGACGAGCAGGGCCGCCGCCGCCAGGGCGAACAGCATCACCTGCAGGTAGGAGATCTGCGTCTTGGCCGCGGCCGCACTGGAGGCGGCGACGTCCCGGCTGGAGGAGACCTCGTATCCGGACCCGAGCGCGGCCGACAACGCGGTGCGCAGCCGCTGGGCGTCGGCGCCGTCCGCGGCGACGACGGCGATCTCCGAGGCGTTCCGGTCCAGCGCGAGCAGCCGCTGCGCGGCGGGCAGGGCGACCAGGGCGACCGTCGTGTTCGGCAGGCCCTCCGCCGGCCCGAACCCGGCCAGCCCCACGACGCGGAGCCGTTCCGTACGCTCGGCCCTTACCGTGACCTCGGCGCCGAGGCCGATGCGGTGCAGGCGGGCGGTCGCGGCGTCGACCACGACCTCGTCCCCGGCGACCGGGGCACGCCCGGCGCGCAGGGTGAACGCGCCGACCGGCGCGGGCTCCCAGGACAGCAGCAGCGACGGGCCCGCCGGGACGATGGTCTTCCCTGCGACGCCGAGCAGCCCCTGACCCCGTACGACGGGGGTGGCGGCGGCCATGCCCGGCACCGCGCGGACGCGGTCCACGACCTCGGGGGGCAGCGGGTCGCGCTCGACCTCCACGCCCATCGCCGAGTCGAACGCCGCGGCGTCGCGGACGGTCAGGTCCACCCCCGCGGTGGCCGTACGGAACTGGTCGTCGAGCAGCCGCTGGGAGGTGTCGGTGAGCACCAGGCTGCCGGTGACGAAGGTGACGCCGAGCAGGACGGCGAGCAGCGTCAGCGCCAGCCTGCCCCGGCGGGCGACGGTGTTGCGGATGATCAGGTGCCACATCGCGGTCACTTCTCCTCGTTGCGCGTGATGCCGGCCACGCGGCCGTCGGCGAAACGGACCACCTGGTCGGCGTACGCCGCGGCGTTGGCGTCGTGGGTGACCATCACGATGGTCTGACCCAGCTCGCGGGCGGCGTGGCGGAGGAAGCCGAGCAGCGCCTCCCCCGTCCGGGAGTCGAGGTTGCCGGTCGGCTCGTCGGCGAAGACGATGCGCGGCCGGGCGGCCAGCGCCCGGGCCACGGCGACCCGCTGCTGCTGGCCGCCGGACAGCTCGGCGGGACGGTGCCGCAGCCGGTCGGCCAGCCCGAGCATCGCGACGATCTCGTCGATCCACGCCTGGTCGGCCCGCCGCCCGGCGAGGGTCAGCGGCAGCGCGATGTTCTCGGCGGCGGTCAGCGTGGGGAGCAGGTTGAAGCTCTGGAAGACGAAGCCCACGTGCTCGCGGCGCAGCAGCGTGCGCTGCCGCTCGCCGAGCCGGCGGAGGTCGGTGTCGCCGATGAACACCTGCCCCTCGTCCACCGTGTCGAGCCCGGCCAGGGCGTGCATCAGGGTGGACTTGCCGGACCCCGAGGGTCCCATCACGGCGGTGAACCGCCCGGCGGGGATCGACAGGGTGGCGCCGTCGAGGGCCCGGACGGCGGTGTCGCCGCGGCCGTAGATCTTCACGACGTCGCGGGCGAGCGCGGCGACGTCGGTACGCGGGGGTGTTTCAGTCAGGGTCATGGGGCGAGCATCACGGCCACGGCTGTCGGCAGGCTGGTCGCGGTCTTGCCGGCCCTCGGGCGGTGCCGGACAGCGGACGGACAGCGGGCCGCCAGAGCGGGGCGGCACGCTGGACGGCATGGCAGACCAGAGCCGTCAGGAGACCGCCGAGTGGCTGACCGTGTGCGTGCCGGCCCTGCTGTGCCGCAGATGCGTGCGCCTGCTGAGCAGGCACGTGCGCGACGTTCCCGGTGTCACCGCGTTCGAGGTCGACGCCGCCCGGGGTCTGCTGCGCGTACGCGGCGGGGTCGACGCGGCGAAGCTGGACTCCGGATTGCGGGCGGCGCTGGCGGCGGCGGGGTTCTCGGGCGACCGGTGCGAGCACCGGCGCGGCGAGCCGCTCAGCCCGTGAGCGCGGCGGCCGTCTTCCGGGCGTGCGCGGCCTCGTCCGGCAGTCCCGCCTCCTCGGCGCAGCCGGCCAGGAACGACCACAGGCGGGCCCTGGCCCAGGGGAACTCGCCCTCCTTCAGCAGCGCCAGCGCGTCGCGGCACTCGCGGACGGCGGAGCCGGCGTCCCCGCGTACACGAGCCATGCGGGCCCGCCCCCAGGCCGCCCACGCCTGGCAGCGGGGGTTACGCGCCCGCCGTGCGACGTCGTCCGCCTCGGCGAGCAGCGCCGTGACGTCGTCGCCCTCGCCCACGTCCAGCCGCGTATGGGCCGTGTGCACGAGGGCGAAGGTCAGCCCATGAAGCGAGTTGCGGCCGCGCACCTCGTCCACGGACTCCCGCAGGACGGCCAGGGCCTCCTCCCGCCGCCCGGACTCCCGCAGGGCGATGCCGAGATGCGCGAGGATCGCGCTGCCGATGATGCGGTCGCCGACGGCCCTGGCCAGGTCGAGGGCACGCCGCCACCGGACGACCGCGTCCTCGAAGTCGCCCACGCGCAGGGCCAGCAGCGCCTCCAGATACTCCGTCATGCCCAGCCACCAGCCGTCGTCGGAGTCGCCGAGCTCACGCCTGCTCCGCTCGATCAGGGCGCGGTAGTGCCCGGGGTCCCCGCCGTACTGGCCGGCCCAGGCCATCACGAGCCGGGAGATCGCGGCGTTGCGTACGTCGCCGATCTCCTCGAAGACCGCGAGGCTCTCCTCGGTGGCGGCGACCGAGCGCGGGGTCGGATAGTAGACGTGCAGGAGCCCGATGCCCTGCAGCGCGCGGGCCCGTGCGGCGGCGGACCCGCCGCCGGTCTCCAGCAGCGCGGTCAGCGCCCGGGTGCCCTCGTAGCGCACGCCGTAGTTCCAGAACATCACGAGCGCGCAGGCCAGCCGGAAGCCGTTCTCGACGTCGCCGCTCTCGAGGGCGTGGTCGACGGCGGCGCGGAAGTTGTCGTGCTCGTCGTAGAGCCGGGTGAAGACGGCAAGATCGCGGACGCGCATGCCGTGCTCCTCGGCGAGGCGCACGCAGTAGGCGAGATGGCGATCGCGGCACTCGGCGATCTCCCCGGCCTCCTCCAGCCGGGCCCACGCGTAGTCGCGTACGGTGACGAGCAGCCGGAACCGTCCGGTGGCCGGTTCCGGCACCACGAGCGACCGGTCGACCAGCCGGAACAGCAGATCGAGCACCTCTCCCCCGCTGACGCCGCCGAAGGCGCACACCTGCTCCGCGGCGGCCGGGGTCCAGCCGCCGCGGAACACCGCGAGGCGGCGCAGCAGCCGCCGCTCGGCCTCCGACAGCAGGTCGTGGCTCCAGTCGAGGGTGGCGCGCAGCGTGCGGTGACGTGCCTCACCGGTGCGCGGCCCCGCCGTCAGCAGCGAGAACCGGTCCGCCAGCCGGGCCTCGATGTCGGCCGGAGACAGCGCCTTCACCCGCGCGGCGGCCAGCTCGATGGCGAGCGGCATGCCGTCGAGCCGGCGGCAGATGGACGCCACCACGGGAGCGGTCTCCTCGTCGAGCGTGAACGAGGGCCGTACGGCACGGGCCCGCTCCGCGAAGAGCCGCACGGCGGGCCCGTCGTTCTGGGTGACGCTCAGCGGACCGACCGCGACCTGCACCTCACCGGGGATCGCGAGCGCCTCCCTGCTCGTGGCCAGCACGCGCAGCCGCGGGCAGGCCACGGCCAGCCGTTCCACGAGGGCGGCCACGTCGTCCACCAGATGCTCGCAGTTGTCGACCACGAGCAGCGTGCGGCCGTCACGCAGGTGCTCCTCGACCGCGTCGGCCGCCGTGTCGGCCGACGCAGTGCCCTGCGGCGGCACGCCCAGCTCGGCGGCGAACGCGTCGGCGACGTCCGTCCCGGGCTCAAGTGCGGCCAGGCGGACCAGCAGCACGCGGTCGGCCAGTGTCTCGTCCGGCGTCTCGTTCACCCTGCGGGCGATCTCGAGCGCGAGCGTCGTCTTGCCCATGCCGCCCGGGCCCGTCAGCGTCACCACCCGCGCCTCCGCGAGCCGCTCCAGCGCCACCGTCACGTCCTCCTGGCGGCCGATCACCGACGTCAGTCGGCGTGGCAATCGGTCGCTGCGCACCTCGCGTGGAGGGGACGGGACCTGCTGGCGGAGGATGGCCTCGGCGAGCGCCTGGAGCTCCGGCGAGGGGTCGATGCCGAGCTCGTCGGCGAGACCGCGGCGCAGCGCCTGGTAGGCGGCGAGCGCCTCCGCCTGCCGCCCGCCGCGATACAGCGCGAGCATCAGCAGACGGTGCAGCCGCTCCCGCAGCGGGTGGCGCGCCACCAGGCGTTCGATGTCGGCGACCGCCTCGTTGTGCCCGCCGGACTCCAGCAGGAGCTCGAACCGGTCCTCGACCGCGCCCAGCCGCAGCTCCTCCAGCCGGGCGCTCTCCGTCGTCGCCCACGTCGTCTGGCCGACGTCGGCCAGCGCGGGCCCCCGCCACAGCCGCAGTGCCTCGTCCAGGCAGCCCAGGGCGGCGGTGACGTTCCCTGCGGATGTCTCCTCCCGCGCGCGTGCGAGCAGCCGCTCGAACACGTGCGCGTCGACGGCGTCCGGGGGCACGGCCAGCCGATATCCCGGGGCCTGCGTGACCAGGACGTCCGCGCCGAGCCCTGCGGCGGCGAGGGCGCGGCGCAGCTTGGACACCCGGATCTGCAGGGCGTTCGCCGCGTCGGCCGGCAGGTCGTCGCCCTCGTCGCCCCACAGGGCGTCCGTCAGGCCGTCCACCGGCACCACGCGCCCGCATGACAGGGCCAGCCGGGCCAGCAGGGCCCGCACGGACGGCGGCAGCGCCGTCGCGGAGCCGCCGGGTCCCCGCACCTCGGCGGGCCCGAGAACCGCGAACGTCACGGCCGTGTTCGGCATGTCACTCCTCGTCACCCAGGCTCCGCCGGGACTGCCCAATATTAAGGGGCGATGAGCGTTTTGCCGGGATCGTCGGCGGTGGTGATGAGCCGGTCGGCCAGGTGCGCGCGTCGCGCCTCACCCACCCCGGCACGGACGAGCCGCGGGTGCGCTGCCAGGGCAAACCGAGGAAGTACAACCCCGGTCGATTCGTGACGCCCTCGCGGTGCACCGGCACCTCCTGCTCGTCGAGCACCGGCACGTGCAGCCAGGGGTAGTGCGGGCGGAAACCGGTCGCCCACACGACGCCGTCGGGGCGCACGCGACGGCCGTCCGCGAGGACGACGTGGTGTCGTGGTTCATCCGGCGGCCTCGTAGCCGGCCTCGGCGATGGCCTCACGCACGGCGGCCGGGTCGGCCGAACCGGTGACCACCACGGTCTTGGCGGTGAAGTCGACGGCCACCGAGCCGACGCCGGGCACCTCGCCGACGGACTCGGCGATCGCCTTGACGCAGTGGCCGCAGCTGATGGCGGGCACGGACAGCACGAGCTGGTTCATCCTGACTCCTTCAACATCCGGCGAAGCGCTGTGCAAGCACCATGCCGGGCGCCGCTGTCCGGCCCCTGTCGGCGGGTTTCGCCAGGCGGACAGGGGGTGGGCAGCGTCGGGAAAGCGCCGCGCGCGACCGTCGCCTCGAAGCTCTTCGATCAGGAGGTGGAGCGATGACGGTCGTGACGACCATGTGCACGCTGGACATCGGCGGCATGACCTGCGCGTCCTGCGTACGCAGGGTGGAGAAGGCCCTCACCCGGGTGGACGGCGTGGCGGCGGCCCAGGTGAACCTCGCCACCGAGGTCGCCACCGTCACCTACGACCCCGCCCGCGTCACCGTCGCGACGCTCGCCGAGTCGGTCGTACGGGCCGGGTACACCGCGGGGATTCCCGCGCCGGAGCCCCAGCCTGAGCCTGTGCCTCAGCCGGAGCCGGACCGGGAGGTCGCCCGGCTGAAGCGCACCTGGCAGGTCACCCTCGCGGCCGGGCTGTCGATGATGGTGCTGATGTACCTGCCGCTGCCCGTCGACGCGATGGATTGGCTGATGCCGCTGCTGCTGGTCGTCGCGACGGTCGCGCAGTTCTGGGCGGGCCGTCCCTTCTACCGCGCCGCCTGGGCCGCGGCCCGGCACGGCGCGGTCGACATGCACACACTCGTCGCCATGGGCACGACGGTGGCGTACGGCTACAGCGCGTTCGTCACGCTGTGGCCGGCCGCGGCGGAGCGGCTGGGACTGCCGCTGCACGTGTACTTCGAGATCTCCGTCGTCGTCATCGCGCTCGTCCTCATGGGGCGGTGGATGGAGGCGAGGGCCAAGAAGCGGACCACCTCCGCCATCAGGAAACTGCTCGGGCTGCGGCCGAAGACGGCCCGCGTCCTGCGCGGGGACACCGAGGCCGAGGTTCCGGTCGAGGACGTCGCCGTCGGCGACCTCGTCCGGGTGCGCCCGGGCGAGAAGATCCCCGTCGACGGCGTCGTGACCTCCGGCGTCTCCACCGTGGACGAGAGCATGATCACCGGTGAGAGCATGCCGGTGCGCAGGGGCGAGGGCGACCCGCTGATCGGTTCCACGATCAACCGGACCGGCTCGGTGGTGATGCGGGCCACCGCCGTCGGGCAGGACACGACGCTGGCGCAGATCGTCCGGCTGGTCGAGCGGGCGCAGGGGTCGAAGGCGCCCCTGCAGCGCCTGGCCGACCTGGTGTCCGGGTGGTTCGTGCCCGCCGTCATCGGCATCGCGGCGCTCACGTTCGTCGTCTGGGCGGTCTTCGGCCCCGACCAGGGACGGCTCACGCTGGGCATCGGCACCGCCATCGCAGTACTGATCATCGCCTGCCCCTGCGCGCTCGGCCTGGCCACCCCCACGGCGATCATGGTGGGCACCGGGAAGGCCGCCGAGCTGGGCATCCTGATCTCCGGCGGCGACGCGCTCGAACAGGCCCGCCGCCTCACCACGGTCGTCCTGGACAAGACCGGCACGATCACCCGGGGCCGTCCGGATGTGGCCCGCCTCGTCACCGTCGCGGGCGGGGACGCCGACGAGCTTCTCGCGTACGCCGCCGGGGCCGAGAGGGGCTCGGAGCACCCCCTCGGCGACGCGATCGTCACGCACGCCTGGAACCGCGGGCTCCGCCTGCCCGAAGTGGAGCGGTTCGACGCCGTGCCCGGCCACGGTGTGGAGGCCCAGGTGGGCGGCAGGGCCGTGCTCATCGGAAACGCCGCGCTCATGCGCCGCCATGACGTGAGCGTCGGCGAGCTGCAGCAGGTGGCCGCCGAGGCCGCGGCCGAGGGAGCGACCCCCGTGTACGTCGCCCTCGACGGCCGCCTCGCCGGACTGATCGGCGTGGCCGACACGATCCGGCCCGAGTCGCACGAGGCCGTCGAGCGGCTGCGCGCGCTCGGGCTGGAGGTGTGGATGCTGACCGGCGACAACAAGGCCACCGCCGACGTCGTCGCCCGGCAGGTCGGCATCGACCACGTCATCGCCGACGTACGGCCCGAGGACAAGGCGGCCCGCGTGGCCGCCCTGCGCGAGAACGGCGCGGTCGTCGCCATGGTCGGCGACGGGATCAACGACGCCCCGGCACTGGCGACGGCCGACCTCGGCATCGCCATCGGCACCGGGACCGACGTCGCCATCGCGGCCTCCGACATCACCCTCGTGGGCGGCGACCTGCGCGGCATCGTCTCGGCCATCGACCTGTCCAGGCGTACCGTGAGGACGATCAAGCAGGGACTCGCCTGGGCGTTCGCGTACAACGTGCTGCTGATCCCGGTCGCCGCCGGTGTGCTCTACCCCTTCAAGGGCGTGCTCCTCGATCCCTCCCTCGCCGCCGCGGCGATGGCGATGAGCTCGGTCAGCGTCGTCACCAACGCACTGCGCCTGCGCCGGTTCCGGCCCGGCTCCGGAGTGTCCCGGCTCGCCGACTGGGGTTATCTCACGGGCATCGCCTGCCTCGCCGTGGCCGTGGGCGCCGGGTTCACCGCGCTCAGCCGTACGGAGGCGGCCCAGCGCGGGATGAACGGCGTGCTCGCCTGGGTGGAGAACACCGGCATGCCGATGCGCCCGGCCATGAGCGTGATGATGACCGCCGAGACCGAGCCCGTGCCCGCCGAGGACGCCGGCGTCCGGATGGACATCCAGGTCCCCCATGACGTCACCCCGGGAGTCCCCGCCACCGTAGGCATCCGCCTGACCGACCCCTCGACCGGCCGTCCCGTCGACGACGTCGTACGCAGCCACGAGGCGTGGATGCACTTCATCGCCACCCGGGCGGATCTGGGCACCTTCGCCCACGTCCACCCTCAGCCCACGGGCCGGCCCGGCGAGTTCTCCGTCCGGCTGATCTTCCCCACCGCCGGCCGCTACCTCGTCAACGCCGAGTTCCGGCGGCGCGGGGAGATGACCGACGTCCTCGACCATCAGGAGTTCACGGTCGGTCGCCCGGACAATTTCACCAGCTCCGAAGAGGCGTCGCCGTCTCCCCGAGAGCAGGTCGTCGGCGGCCTCCGGGTCACCCTCACGGGTGAGGCCGAGGCAGGCGGCAGGAGCGACCTCACCTTCCGCTTCGCCGACGCGGCGACCGGCAGGCCCGTCACCGGCCTGCGCCCCTACCTGGCCGCCGCCGGGCACGTCGTGATCATGCCGCTCGACGGCAAGGGGTTCGCCCACGAGCACGCGAAGGCCGAGGACGACGAGGGCCGCCCCGTCTTCGCCCTGCCGGGCCAGACCTTCGGGCCCGAACTCGGCCTGCACGCCCGGTTCCCCCGCCCTGGCCTGTACCGCCTGTGGGCCCAGTTCCGCGACGCCCAGGGCCGGGTCCTCACCGCGACGTTCACCCTGGAGGCCCGTTAGGAACGTGCACGAAACATGCACGGATCGGTTCGCAGGCTCTGCACATCCGCACGGCACCATGCTCGGATGTGCAGAGCCTGCATGTACGCCGACTGCTCCTGGTCATCCCCCTGGTCATCATGGTGGGCCCGCTGACGGCCGGGTCCACCGCCACCTTGCCACCCAGAAGGTCCGTCACCGCGATCGCGATGCTGGTCGGCGACTATCTGGCCACGCACCCCACCGTGAAGCGCGTACTGCGCTCCAGTGAGGTCAGCGTCACGCTCATCTCGTGCGGTGCCGGGACCGGCTCGCCGACCGACCTGTCGGCGGACTTGGGAGACGGCTTCAGCGGCCGTCTCATCAGGACGCGGGACGCCACCTACTTCCAGATGCCGATCGGTTCCGAGGTCGCTCCCGGGAAGTCCTTCGACAAGGTCACCGACTACTACGAGCCGTACAACCTGCTCGGCATCGGGACACTCGCGATGATGGGCACCAACCTGATCAACAGCCATCGCGCCCACGCGCTCCTGATCAAGACGGGCCGCCTCACGGCTGCGACCATCGAGAGCGGCACCGGCCACCACACCATTCACTACACCGTCCACATCGACGTGCGCCGAGCTGTCGAACGCCTGAATCTTCCGGCTTACATCGGCTACACCAACCCGATGCCGCTCGACCGGCGGACCGAGGAGGAGTACGCCAAGGTGCGGGCAGGCGACCCGGCCGCACAGGCACGGCTCCGTGCCCGCATCGCCGGCGATCTCGGCCCCTCCGCCGACTACGAGCTGTGGGTGGACCTGAGCGGGCGTCCGGTCCGTTACGTCCTGTCGGCCAAGACACGGACCGAGATGAGCTTCTCGGACTGGGAAACCTGCGTGGTCAAAGCACCCCCGTCGGAGCGTGTCCGGGAGCTGAAGGGTTGACCCCGGACTCCCGGTGCCGCCCCGCCCCGGCCTTCACCGTGATCGCGCGGCCACTCCCGCACGGCACGACAGCACTGCTAGTCGCCACGAGCGCCACCGCCACCCGGCCTGCCCGCTAGATCCGCAGTCGCCTGTTGCGGGCTGGGTGGTAGGTGAAGGTCCAGCGGTCGGTGCCGAGTTTGTGGCGGGTGTAGCGGTCGGGGTGGCGGTAGCGGTCGCGGTTGTGGAACTGGCAGGCCGGTCCGAGGAGTTTCAGGTCGGTCAGGCCGCCGGTGCTCCAGTTGTCGGCGTGGTCGATCTGGCACATGGTGGCCGGGAGTGGGCAGCCGTCGATCCAGCAGGTGGCGTAGCGGGCGAAGACGGCCCGGCGTTGGGCGGGGGTGGCCAGGCGGACCTTGCGGCCCATGTCGAGCACCTGCCCCTCGGCGTCCATCACCAGGCGCACCAGGGTGGAGGTGCGGGCAAGGCGATGCACGCTGGAGACCGGCAGCATCTGCCCGGTCGCCAGCAACAACCCCGGCGCCGTCCCCAGTAGCCCACAGCGCATGTTGCCGTGGTCCTCGTGCGTGGTCTGCGCATGTCGGCAGTCCCCCGCAGGCCGATGCCCGGCGTGGGTGTGATGTCCAGGTGCGTCCTCGGGAGGAGGATCGGGCGACTGCCGCTCATCCGACTGTGGCTCGCTTGGCTGTGACTCCCCCGGCTGTGAACCCTTCGGCTGTGGCTCCCTCGGCTGTGAACCCTTCGGCTGTGGCTCCCTCGGCTGCGCGCCGGTTGGCTGTGGGCACGCGGCAGGAGGCGGGTCACCACGTTCACCGAGCCACGCAGGGCCGACGAGACGCCCAGCCGCGTCATCAGGGTCCGCAACGCCAGGGTCCGCAGCGCCGGGATCGATGACATCCATCCGCTCGGTGACGCTGGGGTCGGTGTCTTCGATGTCGCAGGCGGCGGTGCCGCCCACGTCACCGGGGCTTTCCATCTCGCCGTGGCCGCCGGTGTTGTCGGCCTCGCTGGAGTCGGCGGCGCTTCCGGTGTCGCTCGGGGTGCAGCCGCTGGTGTTGTCGGCCTCGCTAGGGTCGGCGGCTTCGGCGTGGCCGGGGTGCTCGGGTTCGGGGTAGTCGGTGGGGAGGGATTCGGCGTTGACCAGGACCAGGAGTTCGGTGGCGATCTCCTGCTCCAGCAGCGCGATGAACGCATCGGCGTTGCGGACCCGCAGCGGGCGGTCATCGCCCTCCGCCCGCGGTTTGGCGTAGGCGTCCAGCAAAGCCCGCAACCGGGCGGCGGCCTCACGCGGCAGATAAAACTCCCCCTCCAAACCCCCACCCCGGGTGGGGCGGACCCGCAGGAACCGCCGCGCGTAATCGCCCTGCTCATCACGCTCCTCCCCATCAGGGTCGAGCACCGCCCGCAAGTAGCGGCCCGCTTTGGCCACCTCCGCCGGACCCGCCTTACCCGCCAGCTCCAGCAAAATCGACTCAGCCAACCCCGCCTGCTCATCATTCAACGGCGCGGTGGCCGTGCAGATCGCCTCCACCACCCCCGCCGCCAAGCTTCCCTCGGCGAACGCCGCACGCACCCGCGGCAGACGGGCCAACTCCACCGCCAAAGTCAGCAACCGGCCCGCACCCGCCACACCCATCCCCCCGGCGGTAGGTACGCAGCCAACTCCGGGTCGAGGCATGCCCATGCCGCTTGGCCTGCCCCACACCATGCACCCGCCCCACCCGCTCAGCAAGAGCACACGTGATCCGATCCCGCGCGACCATCAACTCCTCCGCCTCGGCCAGACAGATATCCACATCGTCCGGCAACGGCGCCAGCGCCAGCTCCTGCGCCGACTCACGCAGAGAACCCACCAACACCCACGACGACCGGCTCTTGTCCCGACCGGCACCGGACACGCCGCCGCTGGGGTCCTGGCTCGCATGCTCGCGGGCGGCTGAGCCCTCGGACGACCACAACGGCGAACCGGAAGTCCACCGATCCCACCAGCCGTCAGCGCTATCAGGGCTATCAGGGCTATCAGGGCTATCAGAGCTATTCGAACGACGAAGGCGCTCAGGATCAAAGTCGAACAGATCCACAGCACCTCCTCGCAAGATTCGAAAATATGTTTTAATTCTTCCTCGCCATCTCACGTTGAGCAACCGCGCGAACGCGATTTGTTGGAGCCACAGGCTTACGGGGTGGCGGACAGGAGATCGAGCAGGGTGTGGAACACGTTGGAGAGCGCGACCGCGACGAGGACGGGGATCACCAGGCCGAGGCAGAGAGCCAGAGCGCAGCCACGACCTCCGCCCATCGGGTTGGGAAGCGATTCCTGTGACTCCAGCCCATGCCATAGCGATCGGGGTTCGAGAAGGAGGAACAGCATCGCGCCCACCTCGCCCACCGTGAACAGCCAGAACCAGGCCCATCTGTTTCCGATCCTGGGCCGGGCTGTACCGATCATGATGAGGAGCGCGGCGACCCAGGCCCCGCCGACGAGCCAGGTCGCGCCGTGGAACGGCACACGGAACGGCCAGCCCGAGAAGAACCCGTCACGCGAGTGAGCGAGCCTGGCCTCCGGGCGGGGAACGGTGGCGTTCAGGTCGCGCAGGAGTTCGCGAGGGGTGTAGGCCCCGTTCTCGGAGCGCTCGGCGTGATACCAGAACAGAGGACCAGTCGACCACCGCAGATCCACCGGAGTGCCGTAGTAGACGACGTACGTGACCTGTCCGGTCCGGAGCGCCGTGTGGAAGTCGGCGAGGGTGCGCTCGCGCGGGGTCATGCTGAGCACGGTCACCAGAGCGCCCCACAGCAGCACGACGAGCAACGCCACGCGTACCCATAGCCCCGCGATTCGGTACGGAAGTCGCATGACGCGAGCTTCCCTCAGCGGGCCCGCGACGGCACCCCTCTTCCGAGAGAACGGCTACAGCCGGTCCTGGCGGGGCAGCACCACCTCGCGGGCCAGGAGGAGCAGGGCCGCCGCCAGCGGGATGCCGAGTAGGGCCCCGACGATGCCGAGCAGCGCCCCGCCGAGCAGGGCCCCGACGATGGTCGCCACGGGCGGCACGTCGACCGACGACTTGAACACCTTCGGGGAGATCCAGTAGTTCTCGACCTGCTGGTAGACGATGAAGAAGACCACGCAGGCGATGCCGGCCTGCACCGAGGAGAGGAAGCCCACCCCCGAGGCCACGACCGCGCCGATGACCGCGCCCACCAGCGGAATCAGGTCGGTGACCGCGACGAAGATGGCCAGCGCGAGCGCGTACGGCACCTTGAGCATGGCCAGGAACAGGTAGGTCACCACCCCGGCGATCAGCGAGATGATCAGGTTGCCCGCGACGTAGCCGCCGATCTGATTGATGATCTCGTCCCCGAGCAGGCGGACCCGCGTGCGGCGTGAGCGGGGCACGAACCGGTAGGCCGTCTCCTTGATGGAGTTGAGCGACCCGAGGAAGTAGAGCGTGAGCACGAGCACGGTGAAGGCGCTGAACAGCGCACTGATCACCACGCTCGCCACACCGAGGAGGCCGCCGAACATCTGGGTGGCCAGCCCGCCGCCCGCGACGTACTGCTGGATCTTGTCGAGGATCTGGTAGCGCTCGTCCACCGAGCGGATCAGCGGGTGGTTCTGGAGTTGCTGCACGTAGTCGGGCAGTTGCCGGACGAACCCGGTGGTCTGCTCGGTGAGCGGCGGCACGACCGCGAGCCCGAAGACCACGAAGAACGCGATGACCGACCCGAACACGATCGTGATCGCGAGGCGGCGGGACAGGTTGCGCCGCTGGAGCGCCTCGACCGCAGGGTTGAGGCCGATGGCCAGGAACAGCGAGACCACGATCAGCACGAGCGCCGAGCCGGCGCTGGCGATCGCCTCGACCAGGAGCCACGCGGTGAGCACGCCCAGGGCGCCGGTCAGGCCGAACATGAACGGGTTGCTCCGCAGTGGGCGTCCCGGCCTGCCGAACGGCTGATCGGAGCTCATGACACCGTCGCCGGCACCGTCGCCACCAGGATCTACACGCTCGACGCCCGGCCGGCTCACGCCCTCGGGGGACGGCTCGGGGGTCGCCGGGGAGCCGGTCGGCTCCGGCGCCGCCTCCCCCTGGCCGGGGAGCGAGGGGAACACGCTGGAGATGCCGCTTCCTGGGGATAGACCGCTGTCGGACACGCCCCCACTGCTGCCCAACCAAGGTCACTTGACACGGATTTATCCGGACAAGTCCTCCATATGGCGCTCAATTGCCCCGTTGACCTCGGCGCCCAGCAGCACGATCAGCGAGGAGAGGTAGAGCCAGAGCATGAGCACGGCCACGGCAGCGACCGCGCCGTACGTCTGGTTGAAGCGCCCGAAGCTGGTCACGAAGACCGACAGGCCCGCCGAGACCACCACCAGGGCGGGCATGGCGAGCCCCACCCCCCAGGGCACCGATCTCCACCGCGACTCCCTGCGGCTGCCGGGGACGAACCGGTAGAGCAGCACCAGTCCCGTCCCGATGAGCAGGACGAGCACCACCCAGCGCGCCACCGAGACGGCCACCCGGGCCACCCGGCCGAGGCCGAGGTGTCCCAGCACCACCGGGAACGCGGCGACGAGCGCCAGCAGAACCGACACTCCGGCGATCGCGGCGACCGTGTAGAGCAGCGCCAGCAGGCGGGTGCCGATGAGGCCATGGCTCTCCTGGCCTCCGTACACCGTGTTCAGGCCCCGCATGAGCGCCTGGACGGCCCTCGACGAGGCCCACAGCAGGCCGACGAGGCTCAGCGCGAGATTGGCGCTGAGCCCTTTCTCTCCGGTGCGCACCGCGGCGGAGAGCTGGGAGACCAGCAGGTGGGCGACCGGTCCGGGCAGTGGCCGGGTCAGCGACGCCAGTTGCCCGGCCGCCTCGCGAGGGTCGGCCACCAGCCCGTAGACCGACACCACGACCAGCAGCATCGGGAAGATCGACAGCGTGCCCCAGAAGGCGATGCCGGCGGCCAGCAGGGACAGCCGCTCCCGCTTCGCCTCCTCGCGCACCCGCCCGGCGATCCTCTTCCAGTCCTCCGCCGGCACTCTCATGGCCGGCGCGACGATCGGGCGGCCCGCAGCAGTGCGGCGCCCGTGAGATAGACCGGGAGCATCGGCGTGGACAGGCCCTCCGAGCCGGTGAGCGCCGCGCCGAGCAGGCCCGCGACGACCAGGCCGGTTCCCGCCAAGGTCGCGACCACCGTCCAGGCCCGCGCCCTCCCCGCGCCCGGCGCCGGGCAGGGGCCCCCGCGCCTCTCCACGAAAGCGAACACGGCGACGAGGCCCGCGAGGGTCGCCGTCAGGAACGCGAGCCAGGGCACGCGCAGGAGCAGCCAGGCGGCCGATCCTGGAGGCGGCTGCGGCAGCAGGCCGGTGACGTAGAGGGCGGGCACGGCGATCACGACCGCGGTCATGTGCCAGAGGAACACCGTCATGATCACGGAGTTGGCCGCGACGACGGCCGTCCACGGGCGCGTACGGCGCAGCATGCGCCCGCCACGCTCGTGCAGGAGCAGGGCCACCCCCGTCTGCGCGACCGCCAGGGCGAGCAGCGCCAGCGTCGGCGGCGAGGTGTTCTGCAGGCGGTCACCGGGATCGGCCACCATGCTCACCGGGTACGGCCCCGGAACGGTGAGCAGCACGAGCGCCGCCAGGCCTCCCGCGATCATGGGCACGGCCACGCGGGGACGGGCGGTCAGGGCCCCCTCCCGCCAGGCGATGCCGAGTTGGTAGACCGCCGCCCAGGCCAGCAGGTAGTTGGCCGCGACGAACACGGCCGGGCCGCCGAGCAGCCGCGCCGCGTCGCCGAACGCCACCATCACCGCGAGCGCGGCCGGCACCGCGAGGCCCGCCCTGCGGTGCAGCGCGAGCAGGATCGGGGTGAGCAGGACGACCGTGACGTACGCGATGAGGAACCACAGCGGCAGGCAGGCGAGCCAGACTCCCATGCCCACGATGGCGGGGTCGGCCCCCAGGAGGACCGCGAGCAGGGCCGCGCCGCTCAGCGTGAGCAGGAACGCCGTCGTGGGGCGGAGCAGCCGGTCGGTGCGGCACAGGAACCAGCCGATCGCGTCGCCGCCCCGCCGCCGGTAGGAGCCGAGCGAGGCGGCTCCCGCGAAGCCGCCCACCAGGAAGAACACCGGCATGACCTGGAACAGCCAGGTGAGCGGCCGGGCCCAGGGGACGAACGCGAGGACCGTGCCGCCGCCGACGCGATCGCCGTACGTCACGACGACGGCCAGCCAGTGCCCGAGCACCACCAGCGCGATCGCGACGGCGCGCAGCAGGTCGATGTGACGGTCGCGGCCGGGCGGCGTGCGTTCCGCCGTACGCCGCAGGGGCGTGAACATCTAGTCGCTCTGATGCTGCGGCTCGCTGATCTCCTTGACCACCGGCGTGAGCAGGTCGGCGGTGAGCTGGTGCATCTGGAGGAGCAGGTCGTCGATCGTCAGTATGCCGACCACGGCCCCCTCGGAGGCCACGGGGAGTCTGCGGAAGGAGTGGCGGCGGAACGTGTCGAAGGCCACCTCGACCTCGTCCTCCGCCCGCACCACCACCGGGTGTTCCGACATCACCCGGCCGACCGGCGTGTCCCCGTCCTTGTCCTCCTGAGCGAGCACGCGTATGGCGAGGTCACGGTCGGTCACTATGCCGGCGATACCGCGCCCCTCCGACACCACGACGCAGCCGACGCCCGAGTAGTCCATGTGCCGCGCGACGTCCCGCACCGGCGTGATCGGCGGGACGATGACCACCGGCGTGGACATGACTTCTTTGATCTTCATGGCCGGCTCTCCCCCTCGTACGGAAGTCCGCCCCGCTTGTGACCTTATGCCCTATTTATCCCCACAAGTCCGAATAAACGTGGAGGTGGAGGTGGTCCCCATGATCACGCTGAGCGTCATCAAGGCCGACACGGGGGGGTTCGTCGGCCACTCCGCCGTCCATCCCCGCCTGATGGCCGAGGCGAGGCGGGAGATCGAGCGGGCGAAGTCCTCCGGGCTCCTCATCGACGGCCACGTCGAAAGCTGCGGCGACGACATCTCGCTCATCATGACCCACACGTATGGCCAGGAGGCGGGGCTGATCCACTCCTTCGCCTGGGACACCTTCCAGACGACCACCCACCTCGCCAAGGAACTCGGCCTGTACGGCGCCGGCCAGGACCTGCTGTCGGACGCCTTCTCCGGCAACCTGCGCGGCATGGGCCCGGGCTACGCGGAACTGGAGTTCGAGGAGCGGCCGTCGGAGCCGGTCCTGTGCTTCCTTGCGGACAAGACCGAGCCGGGCGCGTGGAACCTCCCGCTGTACAAGATGTTCGCCGACCCGTCCAACACCGCCGGGCTGGTGATCGACGAGAAGATGCACGCCGGGTTCGCGTTCGAGGTGTACGACCTGCACGAGGACCGGCGCATCGTCTTCGACTGCCCGGCGGACCTCTACGACATGCTGATGTACATCGGCGCCCCCGCACGCTACGTGATCCACAGTGTCCGCTCCACGACGCTGGGCATGACCGCGGCGGCGACCAGCACCCAGCGGCTGTCGCTGATCGCCGGGAGGTACGTCGGCAAGGACGATCCCGTCATGATCGTGCGCTGCCAGTCGGGCCTGCCGGCCGTGGGCGAGGCGCTGGAGCCGTTCGCCTTCGCCTACTCGGTGGCGGGGTGCATGCGCGGTTCGCACCACGCGCCGCTGATGCCGGTGGCCACCGGGCAGGCGCATCCGTCGCGGTTCGACGGCCCGCCGCGGGTGGTCGCGCTCGGCTTCCAGATCAAGGACGGCCGGCTGATCGGCCCGCGCGACATGTTCGATGACCCGGCGTTCGACGGAGCCCGGCGGCAGGCCGTCGAGGTGATGGACTACCTGCGCCGCCACGGCTCGTTCGAGCCGCACCGGCTGCCGCTCGAGGACCTGGAATACACCACCATGGCCTCCCTCACCAAGCGCCTGGCACGCCGCTGGACGCCGATCACGACCGAGGTCGCGACCCCGGTCGGCGGCTGAAGAAGCTGAAGAAAGAGGTTCGTGATGAAGGCGTCGGTCGGCGACCGCCTGATCGTCGAGAGCATCCACCGGGGCAGGGCGGGCCGCATCGGGATCGTGGTGGCGCTTTACCACACCGACGGCTCGCCCCCCTACCTCGTGCGATGGCTCGACGAGGAGCGGGAGACGCTGTGCTTCTTCCCCGGGCCCGACGCCCGTGTCGAGCACTACTGGGAGCGGTTCCCGGAGAGCCCCTGACCACCCAGCAGGTCGCGCACCTCGCGCGGAAGCTGACCGAGCGCGTGGTCGACCACCCCCGGCGTCAGCTCCTCGTACATCACGGCGGTCACCGCCTTGGCGAGTTTGGGCACGTCGGCGTTGGCGACGCGGCCGGTGGCGGCGAAGTGGGCGGTGAACTCCTCGCGGTCCCGGCGGATCGGCACCGCCGCGGGGTCCCAGCCGTTGTAGTAGATCCCGCGCAACAGGTCGGGCAGTTGCGCGGCGAGGTGCGCCGCGGCGGGCACCGGGAGGCCGTCGCGCACGGCGTGCAGCCAGGTCCGCAGCACGCGGTGGGCGAACTCCCGGTCCTCGGTGCCGATGGCCCCCGCGAGGGCGGCCAGCCACCGGTTGGTCGTCTGCATCGTGTGGTCAAGGCTGTGCACGTGGTGGGTGGTGGACATCACGTCCTCCTCCGCTAACAGTCACTCCATCCCACGCTGCGCACCCGGGCGCGCCCTCTACCAGGGCCGATGGTCCCTATTCTGCGGCGAGCCGCAGACACTCGACCACGTCCTCGTCGCTCGCCTGGGTGAAGTCGTCGTACCACGCGCCGATGGCGTAGAAGTGGTCGGGCGTGTCCAGGCAGACGACCTCGTCGGCGTCCCTGCGCAGGCTCGCGATCGTCTCGGGGGCGCCGACCGGCACCGCGAGCACCACCCGGGAGGCTCCGTGCGCGCGGGCCACCTGGCAGGCGGCGCGGGCCGTCCCGCCCGTCGCGATCCCGTCGTCCACCACGATCACCGTACGGCCGGCCAGGTCCACCGGCTCGCGGCCGCCCCGGAAGCGGCGGGCGCGACGCTCCAGCTCGGCCCGTTCGCGCCGCTCCACCTCGGCCATCTCGGCGCGGGTGATGTTGGCGAGCCGTACGACGTCGGGGTTCAGCACCCGCACCCCGCCCTCGCCGATGGCGCCGAAGCCCAGCTCCGGCTGGTACGGCACGCCCAGCTTGCGTACGACGATCACGTCCAGGGGGGCGCCGAGGGCCCTGGCCACCTGGAACGCCACCGGCACGCCCCCTCGCGGCAGCCCGAGGACGACCGCGTCCTCCGTCCACGGGAGGCCGCGCAACCGCTCGCCCAGGCGCAGGCCGGCGTCACGACGATCGACGAACACGACAGTCACCCCTGCCCTTCACCCCTGTCTTTCACCGTCGGCCTCCGCCGTCGTCCGCGGTAGGGCCGAAGGGCCCGGGGAAGACTTGGAGCATGTCCAATCCCGGAGAGATCGACGAGCTGAAGGCCAGGCTCGACGCGACGGAACGGCAGGTGCGCACGCTCGCCGAGGCCGTCCGGGCGCTGGCGGGCGGCCTGGAGGGCGGGCCGCTGGAGGAGGCCGGGCATGCCCGGCCCGAGCACGCGGCCCGGCTCGCCCACGAACTGCTGCTCGCGGCCGGCCTGATCCAGCCGAAAGAGAGCGAAGGCCCATAGACTGTCGCCGTGACCTCGACCGACCCGGCCCTCGACGGGGAGCTTCCGCGTCAGAGGCTGACCGTGGCCGAGATCGCCCACCTGGCGGGGGTGTCCGCGCCGACCGTGTCGCGGGTGCTCAACGGGCATGCGGGAGTCGCCCTGGCCACCCGGCAGCGGGTGGAGGCGGTGCTGCGGGAGCACGGCTACCGGCGCCGCGACAGCGAGCCCGCCGCGATCCTTGAGCTGGTCTTCCACGCCCTGGAGAGCCTGTGGGCGCTGGAGATCATCCAGGGTGTCGAGCAGGTCGCACGGGAGCGCGAGCTCGCGGTGGTGCTGACCGAGATGCAGGGCCGGCTCACCCCGGGCAGGGCATGGACCGAGCAGGTGCTCGCCCGCCGTCCCACCGGCGTCGTGGCGGTCTTCTCCGAACTCACCGTGCAGCAGCAGTCGCAGCTCGCCACCCGCTCGATCCCCCTGGTCGTGCTCGACCCGACCGGCGAGCCGCTGCACCAGACCCCGTCGGTCGGCGCCACCAACTGGACCGGCGGGATGGCCGCGACCCGCCACCTGCTCGACCTCGGCCACCGACGCATCGCGATGCTGAGCGGGCCGACGCAGTGGCCGTGCTGCCGGGCGCGGCTCGACGGCTACCGCGCCGCGATGGACGCGGCGGGCGTGCCCGTGGACCCCGCGCTCGTGCGGGTCAGCACCCTCTACGTGGAGGGCGGCCTGCGTGACGGGGCCGAACTGCTGCGCCTGCCCGATCCCCCGACCGCCGTCTTCACCGCCAACGACCTGCAGGCGCTCGGCGTGTACGAGGCCGCCAGGCGGGCCGGGGTGCGCATCCCCGAAGACCTGAGCGTCGTCGGGTTCGACGACCTGTCGTTCACCCAATGGGCCGGGCCGCCCATGACGACCGTACGGCAGCCGCTCGTGCAGATGGGGGCCGCCGCCGCGCGGATGGTCCTGGCCCTGGCGGACGGCGAGCGGCTCGAACAGCACCGGGTCGAGCTCGCGACCACCCTCGTCGTACGGGAGAGCACCGCACCGCCATCCCGATAACAGTACTTTTGGCTGGTTCTGCGCAGGCGGCCGATCTCGTAGCCTCGCTGCTGTGCGTGTAGGGGGATGGGCGGCCGACGTCGGACTGGGCGCCGTGTTCGCCGCGGTGCTGGCCTTCTGGGGTTCCCGGATCGCCGACAGCTGGGGCGGCGGCTACTGGCGATTCGACTGCGCCGCCGGAGCGGTGGTGTGCGTGATCGCCCTGGTACGCCGGTTCGACCCGGCACGGGCGGCCGCGGCCGGTCTGGCCGTCGCCGCGACCGCCGTCCTGGCCGCCAGGTTCGCCGATCTGCCCAGCGAGCCCGGTCCCGGGATGGCCCTCGGCCTGGCCGTGCTGGTCGGGGCGGCGGTCAAGGCGCTGCCGGTCCGTGCGGCCTGCGGCGTGGCGGCCGGTGGGCTGGCCGTGGCCGCCGGCAGCCTGTTGACGGCGCACACGCTCGCCGCCGGGGTGCCCTCGGTCACCCTGATGAACGTCCTGGCCTGGGCCGCCGCCGTCGTGGCCGGGCTGTGCCCGCGGCTGCTCGACGCCCGCAGGCGGGCCGTCGCCGAGAGGGTGCGCCGCGCGGAACGGCTGAGACTCGCCCGCGAGTTGCACGACGTCGTCGCCCACCACGTCACCGGCATCGTGGTGCAGGCCCAGGCCGCCCGCCTGGTCGCGCGCAAGAGCCCCGAGAAGGCGGGCGACGCCCTGGCCGAGATCGAGGCCGCCGGGTCCGACGCGCTGGGCGCGATGCGCCGCGTCGTCGGCCTGCTCCGCGACCCGGACGAGCCCGCCACCCCCGCGCCCGGCGGGCTGGGCGGGCTCGGCGAGCTGGTCGGGCGCTTCGAGGCGGGCGGCCGTGCGGTGCGCCTGCGGCTGCCGGGCGAGGAGGAGACGGCGACGTGGCCGCCCGAGGTGGCCGGCACGGTCTACCGGGTCGTCCAGGAGTCGCTGACCAACGTCTCCCGCCATGCCCCGAGTGCCCGTTCTGTGACGGTCAGCGTGGAGCGGAACCGCGAGACGCTCACCGTCGAGGTCGCCGACGACTCGCCCCGGGGCCCCTCGCGGCACCACCAGCGCGGCGGGTATGGCCTGATCGGGATGCGCGAGCGGGTCGAGGCCCTCGGCGGCACGCTGCGCGCCGGGCCGCGTCCGGTGGCAGGTTCGGAGTCCGGCTGGTCGGTGCTCGCCACCCTGCCCGTCCCCCTGTCCTCGCCCTCGCCTTCGTGGGAGCGGGCACGCCGATGACGATCAGGGTGTTGGTGGCCGACGACCAGGCGATGGTCCGCGGCGGCCTGCGGCTGATCCTGGAGGACCAGCCCGACATCGAGGTGGTCGCCGAGGCGGCCGACGGCGCCGAGGCCGTGGAGGCGGCCCGGCGGCTGCGGCCCGACGTGTGCCTGGTGGACGTGCGCATGCCCCGGCTCGACGGCATCGAGGTCACCCGCGCCCTGGCCGGGCCGGGGGTCCCCGACCCGCTGCGGGTGGTCGTGGTCACCACGTTCGACCTGGACGAGTACGTCTACGGCGCGCTGCGGGCGGGCGCGACCGGCTTCGTCCTGAAGGACTGCGGCCCCGCCCTGCTCGTGGAGGCCGTGCGGGCGGCCCACCAGGGGGACGCCCTGGTCTCCCCGTCGGTCACCCTGCGGCTGCTGCGCCACCTGACGGCTCGTCTTCCGGACTCCGGCCGGGTGGACCATCCGCTCTCGAACCGGGAGTTGGAGGTCGTCCGGGCCGTCGCCCGGGGCCGTACGAACCAGGAGATCGCGGCAGAGCTGTTCATCTCGCTGAGCACGGTCAAGAGCCACGTGGCCGGCATCCAGGCCAAGCTCGGCCTGCGCAACCGGGTCGAGGTCGCCGCCTGGGCCTGGGAGAACCGCATCGCAGGCGGCGGGTAGCCGAACCTGGCCGCATCCCCGGCCGTCGTACTCCTCAGAGCTCCTCAGAGCTCCTCGGAGGAGTACGGAAGGAAAGCCGATGATGATACGCCTCGTGGTGGCGGCGGCCACGGTGACGCCGGCGCTCGCGGCACCGGCCCCGGTCTGGTCGTACGCCGACCTGCCCCCGCACAAGGGCTACGACCGCATCGACCTCGTGGCGGCGGCCGGCGCACGGGACATCTGGGCGGTGGGCACCCAGGATCGGTACGTGCGCGGGGTCAAGAGGACCTACAGCGGTAAGGACGGAACCCAGACCCTGGCGCACTTCGACGGCATGACGTGGCGGCGGGCCGCTCTGCCGCCACACGGCACGATCCGGTCTCTGTCCGCCGCCCCGTCGAGCGTCTGGGCGCTGACGTCAGCGCACGACGGGGACGAGGTGGTGCGCTGGGACGGCCGCCGGTGGCGGAGCGTGCCGCCGCCGGCGCCCGGCGCCACCGAGATCGCCGCCACCTCCGGCGGGGGCGCCTGGCTGGCGACGTGGACCAGGGACGAGAGCAGGCTGCTCCGCCACGACGGCAGGGCGTGGCACACCATCCCGTCGCCGAAGGGACTGGCGGTCACCGACATCCTCGTACGCGGCGGACGTGACGTCTGGGTCGGCGGCTGGCTGAGGTCGGGCAGGCCCGGCGCCCAGAACGAGGCCCCCGCCCTGCTGCACTGGGACGGACGGTCGCTGCGCCGGATCACGATTCCGGCGAAGGTCTTCCCGCACGGGATCGCCTATGGGGCGAGCCAGGTGAAGGACATCGTGGTCGCGGGCCCGGGGGACGTCTGGGTGACCTGCTATGACCTGGACAGTGGCCCGGAGGACGCCATCGCGTTGCGGTGGCGGGGCAAGACCTGGAGCAGGGTGACTCCGCCGGCCCGCACCGCGTCCCTGCACGGCCTGGTCGACGACGGCGCCGGCGGCGTGTGGTTCGACTACGGGCTCGCCGAGCCGATGTGGCACCTCCCCGGTGGTCGGATCAACAGTGGCCGAAACAAGGGACGGTGGTCGAAGACGGAGGCGCTCCGGCCGCCGTCCGGGCGGGAGTTCGGCGGCTACGGCGCCGGCGAGGACATCGCGCACATTCCCGGCACGACCCTGCTCATCCGCGCCGGGGCGTCATCCATTCCGGACGTGGGCGAGGACGCCGCGGCGACCACCGCCTCCTACAACTCCACGGATGGATTGATCGTCGCGGGCCCGGAGGCCTCCTGACACACCAAAAGCCGGACATTAACTACCAATATGTGTTATAGCACCCTAATCGGGCAGAAGGGAGGCAGCCGACTCAAGGAGGGTGGCAGCATGGCCGTCAGCGGCATCATCTCCGCCATAATCATCGGACTCATCATCGGCGCCCTCGGCCGTCTGGTCGTGCCCGGGCGCCAGGCCATCCCTATCTGGCTGACTGTGATCATCGGTATCATCGCCGCCCTCATCGGCACGGCGATCGCCCGGGGCCTCGGAGTCGCCAACACTCCCGGCGTCGACTGGCTGGAACTGATCATCCAGGTCGTCCTCGCCGCCGCCGGCGTCGCCCTGGCCGCGGGGGTGTACCACCGCAGAAGCGTCGGTTAGGCCCCTCACCCCGCCGATGGCCCCGGCACGTCCGGGGCCGATCGGCATGTCCGGACTGTAGTGGTCTTTACGAAATCACCGACATCTATTGATTCCCCCCGTCACGGCTCGGCGTACGGTCGTTAACCAGGGGATTTCCTGCAGGGAAGACGCGACCCGGGGGAAGTGGTCCGCGATGGACCAGGCGGTCCTTGCACGTGTTCCGGAGGTGTTCGCTCGTCGTGTGGGGCCGGCGCTCGGCCTGGCCGACGAGGCCGACGTGGTGGCCAGGGCCTGCCACGCGATGGCGACGCGCTTCCACGGCGGCGGCAGGCTCATCGTCTTCGGCAACGGCGAGGCGGCCACCGACGCCCAGCACATCTCCGTGGAGTTCGTCCACCCGGTGATCGTGGGCAAACGGGCGCTGCCGTCGTTCTCGCTCACGAGCGACGTGGCGACGATCACGGGGGTGGCCGCGACGGCGGGCCTGGACGAGGTCTTCGCGCACCAGCTTCGCCGTCTCGCCGCGCCGCGGGACATCGCGCTGGGCATCTCGCCCGATGGGGGCTGCGTGAACGTGCTCAGGGGCCTGGAGACGGCGCACCGGCTCGGCCTGCTCACGCTGGCGCTGACCGGCGGTGACGACGGCGGCCCGATCGGACGCAGCCCGGCCGTCGACCATGTCCTGATCGCCCGCTCCGCCGACCCCCGTGTGGTCAAGGAGGTGCACGTCACCACCTACCACATCCTCTGGGAGCTGGTGCACGTGTTCTTCGAGCAGCCCGGCGTGCTGGATCCGAGGGTCATCCCATGAACTGCCACGACGAGACCTGCATCACCTGCTCGGATGAGGCGGTCGCGGTGACCGTCGTACGACTTCTGGAGCGGGACCTCGCCCTCGTCGACACCGGCCGGGGCCGGGAGGTGGTCAGCGTCGCCCTGGTGGAGACCGAGCCCGGCGACACCGTCCTGGTCCACGCCAAGGAGGCCATCGCGGTCGTGAGGGAGGTGAGGCAGTGAGCGACATCGAGGCGCTGTACCCCTTCCTCTACTCCGGGTCCACCGACCTCGACGCGGTCATGACCTCCGTACGCCAGTCGACGGTGGAGAAGGTCGACGAGATCGTCACCCTGCGCCGGACGGTGCTGGAGCGCGACGGGGAGCGGATGGCCGCCTGCGCCGAGGCGATGGCGGAGGCGTTCGCGGCGGGGGCCCGGCTGTTCGCCTTCGGCAACGGGGGCAGCTCGACCGACGCCCAGGACGTGGCCACGCTCTTCATGAACCCGGGCCATATGAACGGGGGCACCGCGCGCCCCCTCCCCGCGTTCGCGCTCACGGCCGACATCGCGGTCGTGACGGCGCTGGCGAACGACATCGGCTTCGAGGTGGTCTTCGCCCGGCAGCTCGCCGCGTCGGCCTTCGCGGGAGACATCGCACTGGGCCTGTCCACCAGCGGCAACTCGCGCAACCTGATCGCCGCGTTCGAGGAGGCCGACCGGCGCGGCATGCTCACGGTCGGACTGGCCGGCTACGGCGGCGGCCAGATGGCCGAGCTCGGCACCATCGACCACCTGTTCGTGGTCCCCTCGGCCTCGGTCCACCGGATCCAGGAGGCCCAGACGACCGTCTACCACGCCCTCTGGGAGCTCACCCAGCAGGCCTTGACTCGCATGGAAGCTGGTGACGGCGATGACGGCGCCTGACGGACAGCCAGACGGACAGAAGGAGCCCGTCGTCCACATCCTGTGGATAAACGCCGGACTGAGCTGCGACGGCGACTCGGTCGCGCTCACGGCCGCGACCCAGCCGAGCATCGAGGAGATCGTGCTCGGCGCGCTGCCCGGCCTGCCCAAGGTCGCGGTCCACTGGCCGCTGATCGACTTCGAGTGCGGCCCGATGCAGGGCGCCGACACCTTCATCGAGTGGTACTTCAAGGCCGACCGAGGCGAGCTCGATCCGTTCGTGCTGGTCATCGAGGGATCGATTCCCAACGAGTCGATCAAGCGCGAGGGCTACTGGTGCGGGTTCGGCAACAACCCCGACACCGGCCAGCCGATGACGACCAGCGAGTGGCTCGACCGTCTCGCGCCCAAGGCGACCGCCGTGCTCGCCGCCGGCACCTGCGCGACGTACGGCGGCATCCACGCGATGGCGGGCAACCCGACCGGGGCGATGGGCGTGGCCGACTACCTGGGCTGGGAGTGGCGGTCGAAGGCCGGGCTGCCCATCGTCAACGTGCCCGGCTGCCCGATCCACCCGGACAACCTGTCGGAGACGATCCTCTACCTGCTCTACCAGCTCGCCGGGCAGGCGCCGATGATCCCACTGGACCACATGCTGCGCCCCACGTGGCTGTTCGGCCAGACCGTGCACGAGGGCTGCGACCGGGCCGGCTACTACGAGCAGGGCCAGTTCGCCACCGAGTACGGCTCGCCGAAGTGCCTGGTGAAGATCGGCTGCTGGGGGCCGGTCGTCAAGTGCAACGTGCCCAAGCGCGGCTGGATCAACGGCATCGGCGGCTGCCCCAACGTGGGCGGCATCTGCATCGCGTGCACGATGCCCGGCTTCCCCGACAAGTTCATGCCGTTCATGGACGAGCCGCCCGGCGCCCGCGTCTCCTCGACCGCGAGCGAGGCGTACGGCACGGTGATCCGCGCGCTGCGCACCATCACGTTCAAAACGGTCGACAAAGAGCCGAAGTGGCACAAGAAGGGCCGCGAGCTGCTCACCGGTTACAAGGCCCCCTGGAGTTAGCGATGACCCTGGAACGCGAACTGGTCGAGATGGCCTGGGACCCGATCACCAGGATCGTCGGCAGTCTCGGCATCTACGCGAAGGTCGACTTCGCGAACCGCGAGGTCGCCGAGTGCTACAGCACCTCGTCGGTGTTCCGCGGCTACAGCATCTTCATGAAGGGCAAGGACCCCCGCGACGCCCACTTCATCACCAGCCGCATCTGCGGGATCTGCGGCGACAACCACGCCACCTGCTCGGTCTACGCCCAGAACATGGCGTACGGCGTGCGCCCGCCGCACGTCGGCGAGTGGATCATCAATCTCGGCGAGGCGGCCGAGTACATGTTCGACCACAACATCTTCCAGGAGAACCTGGTCGGGGTCGACTACTGCGAGAAGATGGTCCGCGAGACCAACCCGGGCGTGCTGGCGCAGGCCGAGCGCACCGAGGCGCCGCACGCGGCCGACCACGGATATCGCACGATCGCCGACATCATGCGCTCGCTGAACCCGCTGGAGGGCGAGTTCTACCGCGAGGCGCTGGCGATGAGCCGCACCACCAGGGAGATGTTCTGCCTCATGGAGGGCAGGCACGTGCACCCGTCCACGCTCTACCCCGGCGGGGTGGGGACGGTGGCGACCGTGCAGGTGTTCACCGACTACCTCACCCGACTGACGCGGTACGTCGAGTTCATGAAGCGGGTCGTCCCCATGCACGACGACCTGTTCGACTTCATCTACGACGCGATGCCCGGCTACGAGCAGGTGGGCCGGCGGCGGGTGATGCTCGGCTGCTGGGGCAGCTTCCAGGACCCCGAGCACTGCGACTTCGACTACCGGAACATGAACGACTGGGGCCGGAAGATGTTCGTCAGCCCGGGCATCGTGGTGGACGGGAAACTCGTCACCAACGACCTGGTGGACATCAACCTCGGCATCCGCATCCTGCTGGGCAGCTCCTACTACGACGACTGGGCCGACAGGGAGCCGTTCGTCACCGAGGACCCGCTGGGCAACCCGGTGGACATCCGCCATCCGTGGAACCAGCACACGATCCCGCATCCGCAGAAGCGGGACTTCACCGACAAGTACAGCTGGGTGATGTCGCCGCGCTGGTTCGACGGGCGCAACCTTCTCGCGCTCGACACCGGCGGCGGGCCGCTCGCCCGCCTGTGGGTCACCGCCCTGTCCGGCCTGGTGGACATCGGCTACGTCCGGTCCACCGGCCACAGCGTGGAGATCAACCTGCCGAGGACGGCGACCCGGCCGGAAAAGACCTTCGAGTGGCGGATCCCCCAGCGGAACGGGGAACTGCTGTCCAACGCCATCGAGCGCAACCGGGCCAGGACCTACTTCCAGGCGTACGCCGCCGCGTGCGCGCTGCACTTCGCGGAGCAGGCGCTGGGCGAGGTCCGCCAGGGGCACACCCAGACGTGGTCGCCGTTCACCGTGCCCGACGAGGCGATCTCCTGCGGCTTCACCGAGGCCGTGCGGGGCGTCCTTTCGCACCACATGGTGATCAGGGACGGAAAGATCGCCAACTACCACCCGTACCCGCCGACGCCGTGGAACGCCAGCGTGCGCGACTTCAACGGCACCCCGGGGCCGTACGAGGACGCGGTGCAGAACACGCCGATCTTCGAGGAGAACCCGCCGGAGAGCTTCAAGGGCATCGACATCATGCGCACCGTCCGCAGCTTCGACCCGTGCCTGCCCTGCGGCGTCCACATGTACCTCGGCCGGGGCAGGCAACTGCGCGTGGTGCACAGCCCGCACGCGTTCACGGGGACACCATGACGTATGACGTGGCTGTATCGGGCGAGCGGATCGAGCGACTGCTCGGTGCGCTGGTGGGCTCGGAAGCGCGTGCCACGGCGGAGGAACTCCTGCGGGAGATCGTCGGCCTGTACGGCGCGGGCCTCGAACGCGTCATGGCGATCGTCACCGAGGCCGGGGCGGCCGGCGCGCTGCGCGATCTGGTGGAGGACCCGCTGGTCGCGGGCCTTCTCGTGCTGCACGACCTGCACCCGCTGACCACCGCCGAGCGGGTGCGGGCCGTGCTCGAGAGCCAGCCCGCCGAGCTGCTGAGCGTGGAGGGCGGCGTCGTACGGCTGCGCCTGAAGGGCGCCTGCGGCTGCCCCTCGTCGCGGATCGCCATCACCGAGTCGATCGAGCGCGCGATCGCCCGGGTGGCCCCCGAGGTGGCGCGGGTGGACGTCGAGAGCCCGGTCAGGGATACCGTGACACTCCTGCAGATCGGCAGGCGCCCGGCATGAGCACCGGCCTGCGCCGCTTCCGCGAACCGGCCCGAGCCGAGTCGGTGGAGCGGTGCGAGATGTGCGCCGAGCTCCTGGAGGGGGAGCACGGGCACGTCGTCGACCTGGAGACCCGGGCGCTGATGTGCGTCTGCCGGGGCTGCCGCCTGCTGTTCGTCCGGCCGGGCCAGGGGCGGTATCGCGCCGTTCCCGACCGCTTCCTCTACGCGCCGTCCTTCCGGGTCTGCCCCGCCGACTGGGACGACCTGGGCATCCCGGTGCGTACGGCGTTCTTCTTCCACAACTCCTCGCTCGGCCGGACCGTGGCCTTCTATCCCAGCCCGGCCGGGGCGACCGAGTCGCTGCTCCCGCTCGCGACCTGGGAGCGGGTGCTCGCGGCCAACCCGGCGCTGGCGGACGCCGAGCCCGACGTCGAGGCGCTGCTGGTGGACCGGGCTCCCGACGGGTCGTTCTCCTGCCATCTCGTGCCGATCGACGCCTGCTACCGGCTCGTCGGCCTCGTACGAATGCATTGGAAGGGCTTCGGCGGCGGGCGGGAGGCGTGGGAGGCCATCGACGGCTTCTTCGCCGCCCTGCGCCGGCGGGCCCGCATCGTTGAGAGGGGCTGAACTTGGACGGTGATCTCCGCTTCGACTGCCTGGACGCCCGGCCCGAGCCGTACGCGGCCTCGCCCACGCTCGTCTTCCGCCTGCGCGTCACCGACCCCTCCCCCGAGGGCGTCCACGCCATCGCGCTGCGCTGCCAGATCAGGATCGAGCCGCGCCGCAGGCCGTACGGGCCGCGGGAGGCGGCGCTGCTGGCGGACCTGTTCGGCGAGCCGGCCCGATGGGGGGACACGCTGCGGCCGGTGCAGTTCGCCATGGCGCAGGCGATGGTGCCCGCCTTCACCGCGAGCACGGAGATCGACCTGTCCGTGCCGTGCGGCTACGACCTGGAGGTGGCCGCCGGCCGATACTTCGCCTCGCTGGACGACGGCGAGATCCCGCTGCTGCTGCTGTTCAGCGGGACCGTGCTGGCCCGCTCCGGCGGCGGGGTGAGCATGCGGCAGATCCCCTGGCACTGCGAGACCCGCCACCGCCTGCCGGTCGCCGTGTGGCGCGAGACGATCGACACCGCCTTCCCCGGTTCCGGCTGGCTGCGGCTGCGCCGCGACACCGTGCGCGAGATCCTCCGCTTCAAGTCCGAACGCGTGCTCGCGACCGTCGACGAGGCGGTCGAGCTGCTCATGAAGGAGGCGGGCCGGTGACCGCGCCGATGGAGGCGGCCCGCCGCGTCGCGGACGCCGTGCTGTACGAGGGCTACCTGCTCTACCCCTACCGCGCCTCGGCCACCAAGAACCGCATGCGCTGGCAATTCGGCGTGCTCGTGCCGCCGAACTACCCCGGCGAGCCGTCGAGCAGCGTGACCGAGTGCCTGCTGGAGGCCCCCGGCGACGCCCAGCTCGATCTGCGCCTGCGGTTCCTGCACGTCAGGAGCAGGACGGTCGAGCGGGAGGAGGACGACGGCTACTGGCCCGTGCCGAAGCTGACCGTCGGCGGGCGCGACCATCTCAGCTTCGACGAGGCCACCGAGCGGGAGGCCCGGACCGCTGTGTCCCTGGCACACGTGACGGCCAGGCGGTGCACGATCGAGGTCCGGGTGCCGGGCGACCGGGTCATCGAGCCCATCGACGACCCCGGCGGCGAGCGGACCGGCCGGATCGTCTGCGAGCACCAGCCGCTCGACGCGGAGATGCGGATCTCCGCCGAACGGCTGCCCGGGCCGTACGGGCTGGTCCGCCTGCGGGTCGAGGTGGAGAACACGGCCCACTGGGAGCGGGCGGACGCGCCGCGCGAGGAGGCCCTGCGCCGCTCTCTGGTCGCCGCCCATCTGCTGATCGGGGTGAGCGGAGGGGCCTTCGTCTCGCTGCTCGACCCGCCGATGTGGGCCGAGGGCG
This sequence comes from Microbispora sitophila, assembly GCF_014892245.1. Classification (NCBI taxonomy): domain Bacteria; kingdom Bacillati; phylum Actinomycetota; class Actinomycetes; order Streptosporangiales; family Streptosporangiaceae; genus Microbispora; species Microbispora sitophila. Next base: position 41,833 of record NZ_JADBGC010000013.1, read on the forward strand.
CGGCGCGGCAGTGCCGCAACGAGAACACCTGGCCGGTCCTGGTGGGCGAGCCCGGCCGCCGCGACGTCGTACTGTCCTCGCCGATCATCCTGTACGACCACCCGGCCATCGCCCCGGAGAGCCCGGGCGACCTGTTCGACTCGACCGAGATCGACGAACTGCTCACGCTGCGCACGCTGACCCTGACCGAGGAGGAGAAGCGGGAGGCCCGGGTCACCGACCCACGCGCCGCCGAGATCCTCGAACGGGCCGCCGACCTGCCGCCGGAACTGCTCGAACGCCTCCACGGCGCCATCCGTCACCTGGAGGTCCCCGCCGGGACGACCCCGGAGGACGACGCCGTGACCGTGGCCGGGGTGCGGATCGCCAAGGGGAGCCGGGTGCGGCTGCGGCCCGGCCGCCGTCGCGCCGACGCGCACGACATGTTCCTGGCCGGGCGGACCGCCCGGGTCGAGGCGGTGTTCCTCGACCTGGACGGCCTGCGCCACCTGGCCGTCACGCTGGAGGACGACCCCGGCGCCGACCTCCAGCGCGAGCAGCGGCGGTTCCTCTACTTCGCACCGGACGAGGTGGAACCCGCATGAGAACCCTGGTGGCCGGCGTGGGCAACGTCTTTCTCGGCGACGACGGTTTCGGCGTGGCGGTGGCCCGCCGCCTCGCCGCCACCGGGGTGCCCGACGGGGTGGAGGTCGGCGACTTCGGCATCCGGGGCATCCATCTCGCCTACGAGCTGACCTCGGGGTACGACCTCACGATCCTCGTGGACGCGATCCCGGCGGGACGGAACCCCGGCACGCTGTCCGTCGTCGAACCGGCGCTCGAGTCCCTGACGCCGGCCCCCGGTGGATGTTTCGTGGACGCGCACGCGATGACCCCCGACGCGGTGCTCACGCTGGCCTCCGGCCTCGATCTCCCGCGGGGAGACAGAGTCCTGCTGGTCGGCTGTGAACCCGCCGACCTGTCGCCGGGAATGGACCTGAGCCCGCCGGTCGCGGCGGCCGTCCCCGAGGCCGCCAACCTCGTGCTTGAACTGATCGAGAAGGAGGCGGGGCCATGCTGAAACGCGCGGTCCTCGTGTTGCTGGCGGCCGGGGTGGCGGTGCTGGTCGTCCAGTCGCTGCCCGACATCCGGCGCTACCTGCGGATCAGAAGGATGTGACCCCGATGCACGAGTTCGGGATCGCCGAGGCCGTGGTCGACGCCGTCGAGCGCCGGGCCGACGGCAGGCGGGTGCGCCGGGCCCGGGTGCGGGCGGGCGCGCTGCTGCGCATCGCCCCGCAGGCCCTCGACCAGGCCTTCTGCCTGGCCTCCGCCGGCACGGTCGCCGAGGGCGCGACGCTCGACCTGGTCATCGAGCCCGTACGGCTCATCTGCCGGGGCTGCGGGCACTCCGCGATGTGCGCCGACCCGCTCACGATCTGCGGATTGTGCGGCGGGATCGACGTCGACACCGAGGGCGGGGACAGCCTCGTCCTCGAATCCATCCAGCTCGACCCCGACACCACTGCGGAGGCGTCCTATGTGCCTGGGCATTCCGGGCGAGATCGTGGAGATCCCGCCCGGCCAGACTGACCTCGCCAGGGTCGACGTGAGCGGGGTCCGGCGGGCCGTCAACATCGGCCTGCTCGACGGTCAGCCCCTGCGGCCCGGCGACTGGGTCCTGATCCACGTCGGCTTCGCGCTGTCGAAGATCGACGAGGCCGAGGCCAGGGCCGCGCTGGAGTTCCTGGAGGGCATCGGCCAGGCGTACGAGGACGAACTGGCGGCGCTGCGCGACTCGTCCATAGAGAGGTGAAGGACCCATGCGCTTCGTCGACGAGTACCGCGACGCGGACAAGGCGCGGGCGCTGTCCGCCAGGATCGCGAGCCTGTGCGAGCCGGGCCGGGCCTACAAGTTCATGGAGGTGTGCGGCGGCCACACCCACACCATCTACAAGCACGGGCTGGAGGACTACCTGCCCGAGACGATCACGCTGGTGCACGGCCCCGGGTGCCCGGTCTGCGTGATCCCGATGGGCCGCGTGGACGACGCGATCCACATCGCAGAACGGCCTGACGTGATCATGACGTCGTTCGGGGACATGATGCGGGTGCCGGGCGGGCGCGGGTCGTTCTTCGACTCCACGGCCCAGGGCGCCGACATCCGCATGGTCTACTCGCCGCTGGACGCTCTGAAGATCGCCCGGCGCGAGCCGGACCGCCAGGTCGTCTTCATGGCCATCGGGTTCGAGACCACCGCGCCGTCGACCGCCATGACCGTGCTGCGCGCGGCGGCCGAGGGCGTGCGGAACTTCTCGGTCTTCTGCAACCACGTGACGATCATCCCCGCGATCAAGGCCATCCTGGACTCGCCCGACCTGCGTCTCGACGGCTTCATCGGCCCCGGCCACGTCTCCACGATCATCGGCTGCCGGCCGTACGAGTTCATCGCCCGCGGCTACGGCAAGCCGCTGGTCGTGGCGGGCTTCGAGCCGCTGGACATCCTCCAGTCGGTCTACATGCTGCTGCTCCAGCTCGCCGAGGGGCGGTCGGAGGTCGAGAACCAGTACGCCCGGGTCGTGCCGTGGGCGGGCAACATCCGTGCCCTGCGGGCCGTGAACGAGGTGATGGAGCTGCGGCCCTACTTCGAGTGGCGCGGCCTGGGCTTCATCTCGCACTCGGCCCTGCGGATGCGGGAGAAGTACGCGGCGTACGACGCGGAGCGGCTGTTCGACATCCCCGGCAACCGCGTGGCCGACCCGAAGGCGTGCCAGTGCGGCGAGGTGCTCAAGGGCGTGCTCAAGCCGTGGGAGTGCAAGGTCTTCGGCACCGCCTGCACGCCGGAGACGCCGATCGGCACCTGCATGGTGTCGTCCGAGGGCGCCTGCGCGGCCTACTACAACTTCGGCCGCTTCTCCCGGCAGCGGGTGAGGGAGGCGACGCGGTGACCAGCCGCGAGGAACAGGTCCTCGAACGCATCGACCGCGCTCGGCAGCGGAAGGCCCGCGTGCGCGAGGAGCACATCACGATGGCCCACGGCGCCGGCGGCAAGGCGACCCAGACCTTGATCGAGGCGGTCTTCCTCGACGCGTTCCGCAACCCGCTGCTCGAGCCGCTCGAGGACGGCGCGGTGTTCGGCGCGGGCGGCGCGCGGCTCGCGTTCACCACCGACTCCTACGTGGTCTCCCCGCTGTTCTTCCCCGGCGGCGACATCGGCGACCTCGCCGTCAACGGGACCGTGAACGACCTGTCGGTGTGCGGGGCCCGGCCGCTGTACCTGTCGGCCGGCTTCGTCCTGGAGGAGGGCTTCCCGGTCGAGGACCTGCGGCGGATCAGCGCGTCGATGGCGCGGGCCGCCGCGGCGGCGGGAGTGTCGATCGTGACCGGGGACACCAAGGTCGTGCAGCGCGGCAAGGCCGATGGCTGCTACGTCACCACGGCCGGCGTGGGACTGCTGGAGCGGGACGCGCGTCTCGGCGTCGCGCACGCCCGTCCCGGCGACGCCGTCCTCGTCTCCGGCCCTATCGGCGAGCACGGCGTCACGATCATGCTGGCCCGGGGCGAGCTGGACATCGAGGCCGACGTGACGTCGGACACCGCACCGCTCAACGGTCTGATCGCCGCCCTCCTCCGGGACACGGGAGACGGCGCCGTACGGTGCCTGCGGGACGCCACCCGGGGCGGCGTCGCGACGATATTGAACGAGATCGCCCGCGCCTCCGGCGTCGCCCTCGTCGTCGAGGAGGACGCGGTGCCCGTACGGCCGGCCGTACGCGGGGCCTGTGAGCTGCTCGGGATCGACCCGCTCTACGTGGCCTGCGAGGGCCGGATGGTCGCGGTCGTGGCCGGGGACGCGGCCGGCGCCGCGCTCGCCGCGCTGCGGAGCCACCCGCTCGGCGAGGGCGCCGAGATCGTCGGCCGCGTCCGGGACGATCCCCCCGGACTGGTGCTGCTGAAGACCGCCTTCGGCGGCACCCGAATCATCGACGTGCTGGTCGGCGACCCGCTGCCGCGGATCTGCTGACCGGGAGGTGACCGCATCATGAGCGAGACCGAACACGGCTACTCCCCGGATGTCGGAGGCGGCAGCGAGGAGGCCAAGCGGGCGGGCGACCTGGCGTTCCGGCCGGAGGCCGCGGGCGAGCCCGGACCCGGGCGGAAGCCGTCCGCCGAGGAGGAGTCGGGCGTGCCCGTGGGTGAGTCGCTCAGCCGGGGAGGCGAGGAACTCGCCAAGCAGAAGCAGGAGCCCGGCCGCGGCCAGGTGGGCGTGCAGGGCAAGACCGACCGTCCGCACGGCCGCTCCACCCTCGATGACTCCACCGGCATCGCGCCGGAGGGGCCCATCGACGAGGAGAGCCCGCCCCTGCCCGCGGGCGACCAGGGCGGCTAGCCCATCGGCCGGCCCATCGGCTGGACATGGTGGGGGCGGCGCGTCCGGAGCATGAAGAACACGGCAGCGGCGCCGAGTGCGGTGAGCAGGGCGACGCCGCAGAGGGTCACCCGCCACCCGTCGGTGAACGCGGCCTGTTCGTGAGCGGCGACGTCGCCCGCGGCGATTCGTGCCGCCGCGACGGCTGAGCCGGTCCTGGCGCCGATGACGCTGACCAGCACCGCGCCGAACACCGCGATGACCAACGCCTCGGCCGTGCCACGCACGGTGTTGAGGAATCCCGCCGCCACTCCGACGCGGTCGGGTTCGACGACGTTCATGGCCTGGCCGTCGGTGATCCCGAACGACAGTCCCATCCCCATGCCGATCAGCAGCAGCGGGCCGAGCAGCGCGAGCGTCCCGATCCCCGGGTGAAGCACGGTCAGCCAGGCGTTGCCCGCCGCGACCAGGGCCAGCGCCACGGTGATCAGAGCGCGGCCGGACATGCCGCGGGTCACCAGCCAGCCGCCCAGCGGCGGGACGACCAGGACAGGGGCGGTCAGCATGAGCATCATCACGCCCGCCTCGCTCGCCGAGACTCCGTTCACGCCCTGCACGTAGGTGGGCAGGAAGACCAGCACGCCCAGGAAGCCGACCGAGGTCGCCAGGGTCCCCAGGCACCAGCCCATGAACGACACGTTCCCTATCAGCGTCAGGTCCAGGACCGGGCGATCGCTGCGGCGTTCCACCACAGCGAAGGCCACCAGCAGCACGGCTCCCGCCGCCAGCGCGCCGAGCACCGGCGCCGCGCCCCAGCCCTGCTCGGGCCCCCGCATGACGCCGAACATCAGCAGGGCCAGCCCGCCGACGAAGGTGGCGACTCCGGCACGGTCCACGCGCGGGCGCTCGGCGGCCCGCGACTCGGGGGCGTATCTGCTGCCCGCCAGGACCAGCAGGCCGACGCCGACGTTCACGCCGAACGTGCCACGCCAGCCGAACTCGCCGACCAGCCAGCCCGACAGGCTCGGGCCGATCGCGATGCCGACGCCCGCCATGGTGCCCATCCCGGCGAAGGCACGCGTACGCGCCGCGCCCTCGAACGTCGCCGCCAGGATCGCGCCGCCCGCCGCCATCATCCCGGCGGCCCCCACCCCGGCCAGCAGCCGTGCCGCGTTCAGCACCCATATGCCGTCCGCGACCGCGCTGACCAGCGCCGCCACCGTGAACAGCGCCGCACCGAGGGTGAAGACGCGGCGGCGGCCGAAGAGATCGGCCAGCGAGCCGCACACGAGCGTGAACGCCGCGAAGGTCAGGTTGTAGCCGGCGACCACCCACTGCAGAGATCCCGCCGACACGCCCAGGTCGCCCCCGATGCGCGGGACCGCCACCGCGGTGCCCGCGATCGACATGGCCAGCGCCAGGACGCCGAGCAGCACGGTGACGGCGGTCACCGGCGGGCTCACCCGTCCCGCACGTCGTCCGCCGATGCTGATGGTGCTCACAAATTCCTCCCCGATTCGTCGGTGGGCACCATCCTGGAACTTCAAGTTAAATTGAGGTCAAGCTCCTTGGGAGGACGTCGATGGCGAAGCTGAATCCGGCCGATCTGCTGACAGTCGGCGAGGTGTCGCGACGTACGGGGGTCGCCGTCAGCGCCCTGCGCTTCTACGAGGCGCAGGGGCTGATCTTTTCGCGGCGGACGGCGGGCAACCAGCGGCGCTACTCCCGGCACATGATCCGCCGCGTGTCGCTGATCCAGGTGGCGAAGCGGCTTGGCATCCCGCTGCGGGACGTGGCGGAGGTCTTCCGAGACCTCCCCCATGACCGCAAGCCCACCAGGCGGGAGTGGGAACGCATCGCGCGTGCCTGGTCCGCCGACCTGGAGATGCGCCGCGCCGCTCTCGAACGGCTCCAGCGCGAGCTCACCAACTGCATCGGGTGCGGCTGCGTCTCCATGAGTGCCTGCCGGTTGCTCAATCCGTACGACGAGCTGGCGAGCCAGGGCCCCGGCCCGCACCGGCTCGACCCCCTCCCCGCCGAACCCGACTGAGATGACGGTCAAGGGGGGCAGTCGCGGGCCGCGGCGACGGCGGCCTGACCGAGGCTGACGCCGCCGTCGTTCGGGGGGACGCGGTGGTGGGTGAGCACCGTGAAGCCGCGCTCCTCCAGCAGGGTCACGGCCCGGCCGAGCAGCAGCAGGTTCTGGAACACGCCGCCGGACAACGCGACCGTGGACAGGCCGCAGGCCTTCCTGATCAGGGCGCAGCCGTCGGCGACGACGCGGGCCACGGCGTTGTGGAGCCGCGCGGCCACCACGTCGCGCGGCACACCCGCGCGCAGGTCGTCGGCGACCGCGCGGACCAGCTCCACACCCGGCACGGCGAACCGCGTGCCCGCGGGAACGAGGCGGCAGGGATAGGCGTCGTCCACGGCGGGGTCGGCGAGCTGCTCGAACTCGATCGCGGCCTGGCCCTCGTAGGTGATCGCGTCGCGGACGCCCGCGATCGCCGCCGCCGCGTCGAACAGGCGGCCCATGCTGGAGGTGAGGGGCGCGTTCCCGCCCCGGCGGGCCAGCGCGACGACGGCCGCCCACTGCCCGGCGTTGCGCCGTACGACGTCCAGGTCCTCCGGGACGTCCCCGTCGTAGGCGAGATCGAGGTAGGCGGCCGCCATGCGCCAGGGCTGCCGGATCGCGGTCGCGCCCCCGGGCATCGGCACCGGCGCCAGGTGGCCCGCCCGTTCGAAGCCGGCCAGGTCGGCGACGAGGAACTCGCCGCCCCACAACGTGCCGTCCGAGCCGTAGCCGAGGCCGTCGAAGGCCACCCCTGCGACCGGCCCCGCGACGCCGTTGTCGGCCAGGCAGGAGGCGATGTGGGCATGGTGGTGCTGCACGCCGACAAGGTCCGCGTCCTGGTCGAGGGCCCACTTCGTGGACAGATATTCGGGATGCAGGTCGTGGGCGACCACCTCGGGCGTGATGTCGAACAGCCGCCGGAAATGCTCGACGCCCTCGGTGAACGACCGCAGGGTCTCGTAGTTCTCCAGGTCGCCGATGTGGTGGGAGACGAACGCACGGTCGCCCGTGACCAGGCAGAACGTGTGCTTCAGCTCGGCGCCGCAGGCGAGCACGGGCCGGGGGGCCGCCCGGGCGAGCGGCAGCGGGTGCGGCGCGTATCCCCGCGACCGCCTGATCGGCAGGTCGCGGCCCCGGAAGACCCGTACGACCGAGTCGTCCGTACGGATGTGGATGGGGCGGTCGTGGGTCAGGAAGGCGTCGGCGATGCCGCCGAGCCTTTCCAGGGCGTCCTCGTCCCGGTAGGCGATCGGCTCGTCGGACACGTTTCCACTGGTCAGCACGATGGGCCGGCCCAGCGCCCGGAGCAGCAGGTGGTGCAGCGGGGTGTAGGGCAGCAGCACGCCCAGCCACCGGTTGCCCGGCGCGACGGACGGCGCGACGGGTGCGCCGGGCAGGCGCCGCAGCAGCACGACGGGGCGGGCGGGCCCGGTCAGCAGGCGCTCCTCGGCCGGGTCCACCACGCACAGCAGCCGCGCCGCGGCCAGGTCGCCCGCCATCACCGCGAAGGGCTTGTCCTCGCGGTGCTTGCGCGACCGCAGCGCCGCCACCGCCGGTTCGTCCGCCGCGAGCGCCGCCAGGTGGTAGCCGCCGAGTCCCTTGACCGCCAGCACGCCCCCCTTCCGCAGCAGCCGTACGGCCTGCCCGAGTGGGTCGCCGCCCGGGTCGCCGGCGGCACCGGTGAACCGCAGCCTGGGCCCGCAGGCGGGGCAGCACACGGGCTGGGCGTGGAAGCGCCGGTCGGCGGGGTCGTGGTATTCCCGGGCGCAGTCCGCGCACATCCGGAAGCCCGCCATCGTGGTGTTGGCCCGGTCGTAGGGCACGTCGCGGACGATGGTGAAGCGCGGGCCGCAGCCGGTGCAGTTGGTGAAGGCGTAGCCGCACCTGCGGTCGGCCGGGTCGGCCAGGTCGTGCAGGCACGCGTCGCAGGTCGCCACGTCCGGCGAGACGAGCGCGTGCCGGTCCCCACCGGCCGCGCTCGGCGCGATCACGAAGGTCCTGCGACCGGTGACGGGCGCCGGGCCCGTGCTGATCCGCTCGATGACCGCCAGCGGCGGCGGGTCGCCGGTCAGCGCGGCGAGGAACTCCTCGACCAGCGCGCTGCCGCCCTCGACCTCGATGAAGACCCCGCGCTCGTCGTTGCCGACCAGCCCGGCGAGGCCGAGCCGCGTGGCGAGGCCGTACACGAAGGGCCGGAAGCCGACCCCCTGCACGATCCCCTCGACCCGGACGGCGACGGCACGCCTGCTCACCCGCACATTGTCTCAGCCAGGGAGCTCGAGCACGTCGTCGAGGGCGACGACCTCGATCAGGTGGCGCAGGTAGGGGGTGAGGGAGACGATCCGGAAGGCCGTCCCGCGCTCCTCCGCGTCGCTGTAGGCGTTCATCACGACCGCCATGCCCGAGGAGTCGATGAACTTCAGGCCGGCCAGGTCGAGTTCGAGCACGTCCACGCCTTCTGCGAGCGTCTTGGCCACCTCCGCGAACGCGTCGTCCGCGGTGGTGAAGTCGAGCTCGCCGGTCATCACCAGGCGCGCCGCTCCGGGCTCGGGAGTGAGCGACTCGACCTGGAACGGGGGCGTGTCCTGCATCAGAGGCTCGTCTCTGTTCGTTGATTCGCAGGTTGGGTTGATCGGCTACAGCACGTCTGTGCCGCGGTGACGCCCTCGTTCAGCAGCACCCGGGCGCGGGGGCAGTCTGGCAGTACATCATGGAAAACACGCAGCCCGAGCACGACGGACTCCGCGGGCACCTTCCTGGCCGCCAGCACCTGGCAGGTCCACGTGACGAAGTCGGTGAACAGCGCGGCGTCGTGGACGTACATCGCGGCGATCAGGAAGTCGGCGATGTGACCGAGATCCTCGGCGGTGTGCTCCAGTTGCCGGGCGCTGTAGCCGCGCATCGGGGCGTACGCCTCGCTGAGCGTGTCCATGACGCGGGCCAGCAGGTCGGCACGGTGCCGGGTCAGGTACGCGTAATCCTCGCCACCGAGATCGGCCGCGGCGCCGCCGGGGCCGTCGTGGGCGGCGGGGAAGGACGGCAGCCCTGCGGCGAGCCGGTCGGCCGCCGCGTCGGCGGTGGGCGCCCACGCGTCCGCGCCGAGCAGGCAGGCGAAGCGGCCGTCGGCGCCGAACCCGGCTCCACCGGCCAGCACGGGGATGCCCACGGCCTGGCAGGCGGCGATGGTGGCGTGCGCGCGGGGCAGCCGGGTCGGCAGCGTGCAGCCGAGCGCGACCACGTCGGGCCCGGTCTGGTGCAGGTGCGTGATCAGGTGCGGGCCGGGCACGCTGGCGCCCAGGAAGTCGACCTGCCACCCCCGCAGGCGCAGCACCTCCGCCATGATGCGGGTGGGCAGCGCGTGATACTCGCCGTCCGCGCAGGCCACGGCCACCCGCCCGCGGGTCGGCGCAGGCCGGACGCGCCCGCTGACGGCGCCCACGGCGCGCTCGCTGACCGCGGTCGCCGAGTGCTCGCGTGCCACCGACCACTCGTTCGACGCCCACAGCTCGCCCACCCGGCGCTGGCCCACGGCGATGATCCGCAGCAGCACGTCCTCGGCGGGGACACCCTCGTCGATCAGGCCCAGGACCAGGTCGACCGCGCCGTACTCGTCGGCCCGGCCGATCAGGTCCAGATAGCGCCCGGTGGCGGCCTCCAGGTCCGTCGTCACCATGATGTCTCCGTCCGTCCCGTCCCCGCGCGTACGGCGAGCAGGGCGCGGTCGTCCTGCTGCCCGCCGCCCGGACCACCGCCCAGCCACTCGGTGCTGAGCTGCTCCAGCCGCTCCACCAGGGCCTCGACCGGCATTCCCCCGCAGGTCGCCAGCGCCTCCTTCAGCCGTTCCTCGCCGAACATCTCCCGGCCGCTCGGGCCGCCGAACGCCTCGGTGATGCCGTCGCTGTACAGCAGGCACACCTCGCCGGGCGCCAGGTCGAGCGTGCCGGGCCACAGGCTGATCTTCTTCAACGCGCCGAGGATGGAACCTCGGACGGCCACCTCCTCCACCGTGCCGTCCCGGCGCAGGACCAGCGGCGGCGGGTGCCCGGCCACGGCCAGGTCCACCAGCACGTGATCGCCGGGGGCGGTCCGCAGCGCGGCGAGGATCATCGTCACGTAGGAGTTCGGCGACGGGGAGGCGAGCAGCGACCGGTTCAGCAGTTCGAGCAGCCGGTCGGGACGGCTTTCCAGCAGCAGCAGCGTGCGCAGGCTGTGACGGACCTGACCGGCCAGGACCGCCGCGCGGGCGCCCTTGCCGCAAACGTCGCCCAGGATGACCAGCGGCGGCCGCTCCACGATTCCGCCGTCGGGCGCCGCGTCGGGCAGGTAGACGTCGTAGAAGTCGCCGCCGATGGCGCCCGCCTGCTGCGAGGCCCGCAGCCGGCCGGCCAGCCGCATGCCCTCGATCTCCGGCAGGTCGGGCGGCAGCAGGTCGCCGGTCAGGATGGTGTTGATCGTGCTCTGCTCCCGGAACAGGGAGGCCGCGGAGATCGCGGCGCCGGCCCGGGTCGCGAGGTCGCGCGCCATCACCTGGTCGTCGTCGTCGAACGGCGACCGCCCCGCGCGGCGGGCGAGCACGATCGCCCCGGCGGGCACGCCGTTGCCGGGCAGCGGGAGCACCAGCAGGTGGCCCGCCGGGCCGAACCCCTCCGGCAGCAGCCAGTCCGGCACGCCACCCGGGTCCTGCTGGCCCGCGGCGCCGTGCCGCAGGCCCGCCAGCGCGTCGGTCAGTCCGGGCACCTCCGCCGCCGCGGCGGCCGGCAGGGTGCCCTCCTCCTGGCCGTACCGGCCGGAAACGGCGCGCACCCACTCCATCCGGCGGCGGGCAGTGGGCGGCAGCAGCACGATCGCCATGTCGCACAGGAAATCGGCGCCCAGCTCCGTCGCGGCCCGGGCGCACCGGTGCGGGTTGAGCGAGGCGGACAGGCGGCGGCCGGCCTCCAGCAGGAAATCGGTGCGCGGCGCCGCATTCAGGTCGGTGAGGTACCAGGCGAACCGGCCCTCGCCGACCGCCTCCGCGCGAATCCGGATCGCCCGGCCGCCGTGGATCACGGTCCGGCCTTCGGGGGCGGACGGAACGGAGTCGAGCGGCGCGGGCGCGGGCAGGCCCGGCTCGACCCGCGGCACCAGGCGGACCGCCGCCGCGTTGGCCAGCGTCACGACACCGCCCGCGTCGCACAGCACGATGCCCTCGCCGCTGCCTGCGAGCAGTGCCGCCACGAGGTCGGGAGCCGGGTCGGCCGAACCGGTGGCGCCTTTCACCCGTGCGTTCCCGTCATGGCCGCTGTCCCCCGATTCCTGTTCGTCGCTCCAGACTACCTTTGCCCCGAAATCGGCAGAATGACGATCTTGCCGATGACCTGGTCGCTTTCCATGTCCGCGTGCGCCCGGCGGATGTCGTCCAGCGCGTACACCGTGGGCGCGGGCACCTCGATCCGGCCGTCGGCGAGCTTGTCGAGGTAGTCCTGCAGGACCTCGGGCGGCAGGTTCCCGCTCGTCCCGCTGTACCCCGTGAGCCGTACCCCCGTGGGGATGTAGCCGATCGGGTAGAAGTCGCGAACGATCCACTGGTTGGACAGCATTCCGGCGAAGCAGACCGTGCCGTGGACGCGGGTGGCGGCCAGCGTGTCCGGCAGGGTGGGCGTGCCGACGAGTTCGAGCGCGGCGTCCACGCCCTCGGGGACGATCCGGCGCACCTGTTCGGCCACCGTGCCGGTGTCCACGATCGGGTGGTCGACGCCGATCTCCGCCAGCGCGGCCGTACGGTCCTCGCGTCGGGTGGTCGCCAGCACGGTCGCGCCCATCTGCTTGGCCAGCACGGCGGTGACCACGCCGAGGGCCGAGGTGCCGCCGCGGATCAACAGGGACTGGCCGGCCCGCAGGTCGAGGCCGACGGTGAGTGATCCGTAGGCCGTCTGCAGGGTCTCCGGGACCGCCCCCAGCACCTCCCACGGCAGATCGGAGCGGAACGGGATGATCTGGGTGCGCGGCACGACGGTGTACTCGGCGTAGCCCCCGTCGAAGGTGCGGCCCATGCCGCCGAGTATCGCGGCGACCTGCTGCCCGGGGACCAGCTCGCCGGACGGGTCGGCGTCCACCGTGCCCACGCACTCGATGCCGGGCACCCGGGGGAAGGTCACCCCCTCGGCCAGGCCGAGCCGGGTGTGCAGCTCGGACCGGTTGAGCCCGAACGCCCTCACCTTGATCCGCACCCAGCCGGGCGGGGGCTCCGGGACCGGCAGTTCCTCGATGGTGAGGTTCTCCACCGGACCCGGTTCCCGCAGGACAACTGCGCGCATGGTGGCGGTCATCGCGTCTCCTCCGTCAGTCGTGGACGGAGTTCCCCAACGCCGCGGGCCGGGGAGGTGTTCCGGCCCGCGACGTGCAGGGATCAGCGCGCTCAGCCCTTGGCGCAGACGGCGCCGTTGAGCGTGAACTGTGCGGGGACGCCGTTGGTGCCGGTGGTGGACCTGCCGTTCAGGCCGAAGCCGACCGAGCCGCCGGCCGGGATCGCGGCCGTCCACGACTCGTTGGTCACCGTGACCCGCTTGCCGCTCTGCGTCGCCCTGGCGTTCCAGACGCTGTTGATCGTCTGGTCACCCGGGAAGGAGAAGACGAGCGTCCAGCCGTTGATCGCCGCCGCCCCGCCGTTCCTGATCGTGACGTCGGCGTTGAAGCTGCTCCCCCAGTCCGAGAGCCGGTACGTCACCGTGCACGGGGAGGGCGACGGGGAGGCGGACGGGGAGGGGGACGGGCTGGTCGAGGGGCCGGCGCCGTTCTTCGCCACCTGCCGCTGCGAGTGGGCGCGGAAGGCCGCAAGTTCAGGGGCGCCCGCGGAGACGCCGAACTTCCCGTCCACGCTGTGGTCCTGATACCACCAGAACGCGCTGCCGTCGCCGTCGGCCGCCTCGAAGTCGGGGAACAACGCGCTCCACCAGGCGGAGCGGTCGACGTTGTGCACGTTGAACTCGCCCATGAAGAACGGCTTGCCGACGAGGGTGTGCGAGTCGGAGATCCAGGCCCGGATCAGCGCCTTGGTCTGGTCGATGCTCAGGTTCGCCCAGGACTCGGTCGGATAGGGGTGGGCCGAGGTGAAGTCGACGTACGGCGACTGGTGGATGGAGACGAACGGATTGCCCTCGTCACCGCCGAAGCCGTATTTCGTGCCGTGCCCCTCCAGGCCGGTGCCCAGCATGTGGTTGGGGTCGATCTCCTTCACGAAGGCGCCCATCTCGTCTACCCACGCGCGCAGGGTCGTTCCGTTGACGTTCTCCGCGGCGCTCTGGTCCTGGTAGCGGGGCTCGTTCATCAACTCCCAGGCGAAGATCGTCGGGTCGTCCTTGTATTTGATCCCGCTGTAGTGGTTGACGCGGTTGAGCGCGTGGCCGACGTAGTTCTTGTATGAGGTGAAGCAGCCGGGGCACCGCGACTTGTCGAAGAACGCCGCCCGCCCCGGATGGCCGCCGGACAGGCCCTCCCACTGCAGCCGGGTGTCGATGCCGCCGTAGGCCTCCCAGTAGTTCTCGAAGACCGGGATCAGCCGGACGCCGTGCGCCTTGGCCGATTGGATGATGTAGTCGAACTGGGCGAACTCCTGCTCGTTGTAGACGCCCTTGGACTTCTCGAACCCGTGCCAGTCCTCGTGGCTGAACATCCACACCCGCAGGACCGTGACCTTGTCGGCCTGGAGGTTCGCGAAGTGCGCGTCGATCCGCGCCTTGTCCATGTACTGCGTCTCGGTGTCGCCCGAGCCGCTGCCGAACGTGAACAGGTCGTAGGTGTTCGCGCCGGCGAAGTAGAAGGTCCTGCCGTCGAGGCAGAAGTGGATCCCGCAGCGGTAGGCGAAGCCGGCGGGGACTGCGGCCGGGACGGCGGCGGCCCCGGCGCGCCGCGCCGACGCGCCGGTGAGAACCGGCACGAGCGCGAGCAGGGCCGCGGCGATCACGACGATGACGGCGGGCAGACGGCGTAAGCCAGGGGGGTGGTCCTTCACGTGCTTCTCCCTGAATCGGTTGAGCGCCGGAACCAAAAGGTCGTCCGGTTGCCCTTGAGTCAAAAACTTAACCAGTTAAGTTTCAAGACCCAAAGTAGGGGCGGTTGGGAGGCGCGGGCCGGGGGTCAGGACCGGCCCGCGCCGGCTCCTGCTCCGCCCCTATTCGGCCCGGATGTTGTCGATGTGGAAGGTGCCCGGGCTCACCCAGACGAACATGCCGCGCACGTCCTTGAGGTCATCCGTCGTGCAGGACATCGCCGAGGTGAGGTCGATCTCCACCGTCCCCGTGCCGTCCTGGTTCTGCCAGCCCCATGTGGACTGGCACCAGGCCCAGCCGGAGCCGGTCTGCAGCGCGACGCTGGTCGAGGTGCCCGCGGCCCCCGTCTTGATGTCGTACTTCAGCGTGCCCTTGGCCGACAGGTCGACGGGCTCGGGGAAGGCCGCGCCGAACCAGCCGCCGCCGGTCGCGTCCACCCGCAGCCCGTGCGTGCCGTCGGTGGCCCACTCGGCGGACTGGGCGACCGTGCCGGCGTCGCTCTGCCAGTTGCCGGGCGCCCAGCCCTGCACGCCGTCCTCGAAGGAGAACAGCCGGATCGCGGCGCCCGGGTCAGGCTTGACGGTCACCGTGATCGTGGCGGTGCCGGACCACCGCAGCAGACTGTCACGCACCCGGTAGGTCGCCGTGGCCCGGCCGCTGAAGCCCTCCGCGGGGGTGAAGGCGACCTTCCCCGACGCGTCGGCGGTGAAGGTGCCGCCGGTCACCGTCAGGCTCGCCTGACGGCCCGCCGTGGCCGGGTCGAGGTCGAGCGTCTCCGGCCTGATCCTGGCGAAGTACGCGATGTCGTTGGCCGTGGCGTCCACCGTGACCGGCGTGCCGAAGGTGGTGACGGCCGTGTCGTCGTCGGCCACCGGTGGGAAGAGCGGCAGCCTGCCGCGGATCGCCGCCGAGGCGTTGGCGATCGTCGTGCACACCGGGCTGGGACAGTAGACGGTGAAGCCGTCGTAGTCGGGGTAGAGCGTGCCGTCGTCCTGCGTGCCCGCGATCAGCCAGTACAGGAAGCCCGCGCCGCCGCCGGACACGAACGCGTCCGTCCACTCCCGGTAGACGGGGTTGCGCACGGCCTTGCTCAGCAGGCCGAACTCGCCGAGCATCACCGGCTTGCCGATCCTGCGGCCGTCGGCGAGGTGCTTCTTGATCCAGGTCGTGCCCCAGGCGGCGTCCTTGCCCCATCCGTCCGGATAGAGGTGCAGGGACATCAGGTCCATCTTCGGCAGCTTCGCCAGCGCGACGGTGTCCACGCCCTCGCCGCAGTTGTCGGTCCAGTCGGAGCCGCCGGGGTCGGTGCAGTAGAAGCCCTCGTCACCCGCGCCCACCAGGTGCCTGGCGTCCACCGACTTGATGTGCCGGGACATCTCGTCGGCCCAGGCCGTGACGGTGGCCGTGGTGCAGCCGGGCGAGGCCGGGTAGTTGCCCGACCCCTTGCACCGGGGCTCGTTGGCCAGTTCCCACGCCATGATCGTGGGGTCGTCCTTGTAGGCGACGCCGGTCAGCGTGTTGACCCGGTTGAGCAGGTGGCTGATCCAGCCCTTGAACCAGCCCTTGATCGTCGCGTTCGTGTAGAAGTCGTCGTGATACTGGCCCTTGGCCCAGCGGACGTACTGGTCCATGCCGCCATAGGCGTTCCAGTTGTTGACGAACGGAATGACCAGCTTGATCCCGGACTGCCTGGCCTTCCACAGCACGTAGTCGAGGTGCTCCAGGCCGTCCGCCCCGTCGTTGTAGGCGGGTTTGGTGCCGTCCCAGTACTGGAAGTAGACGCCGTCCGCCTTGCCCTGGATGGAGTCGGACCCGTCCTGGTTGCCGATGTCCAGCGACCCCCAGTTGCGGATCACGGACAGGTCGGCGGCCTTCGCGCGGGCGAACACGTCGTCCACCATCGCGTGCGACTTGTACATCAGGTAGTAGTTGTTGGTCCCGGCGAAGCGGAACGGCCTGCCGTCCAGCACGAGGTGGGCGCCCGCGCGTTTGACGAAGCCGGAATCCCCGGTCGCGGCGCTCGCCGTGGCCGGCGCGGCCGTCAGCCCCGCGAGCACGGCGGCGAGCACAGCAGCCGTACGCAGTCCTCTCATCGACGCTCCTTGTGGTCGGGGAGGCCCGGGCCGGTCAGGTGCCCGGGTCGTCGTCCTGCAACAGGACGAGGGCGGCGGCGCCGAAGAGCCCGGCGTCGCGGCCCAGGGAGGTCGGGTCCACCCGCAGGCGCCGCAGGAAGCCGAGCCCGGCGTTCCTCTCGATCGCCTGCCTGAGCGGGTCGAACAGGATCGGCCCCGCCGCGGCCACGCCCCCTCCGATGACGGCGTGGTCGAGGTCGAACAGGGCGGACGCCGTGAGCACGGCGGTGGCCAGCGCGTCGGCGGCGCGCCGGAACGCGAGCGTGGCGGTGGGGTGCCCGGCCCGGGCGTCGGCGGCCAGCGCCCGCGCGTCCTCACCGGCCCAGCCGTTCGCGGCGGCCCACCGCACCATGCTGGGTCCGCTCGCGATCGTCTCGACGCAGCCGACGCCGCCGCAGGGGCACGGCTCGCCGCCGGGATCGACGGTGATGTGACCGATGTGCCCGGCGTTGCCGGTCGGGCCGACGTAGGGCACGCCGTCGAGGACGAAGCCCCCTCCGACGCCGGTGGAGACCACCATGCCGAGCATGGCCCGACTCCGCGCCGCGCCGTCCCCGCTCAGGCCGCGCCACCACTCCCCGAGCGCCATGCACTGGCCGTCGCCCGCGAGCCGTACGGGCCTGCCGGGCAGCACTTCGCCGAGCGCGTCCACCAGCGGGAACTCGCGCCAGGCGGGGATGTTCACCGGGCTGACGGTGCCCCGGCGCGGGTCGAGCGGCCCAGCCGAGCCCACCCCGATCCCGTCGAGGCGGGCGGGCGGCACGCGCTCGGTGATCCGGCCCACGACCTCCGACAGCGTCCGGTCGGCCGAACCCGGGCCGCGCAGCGGCACCTCGGCGCGGACCAGCATCTCGCCGTCGGGCGCGACGGCCGCGGCGGCGAACTTCGTGCCGCCGATGTCCACCGCGAGGACGGTCATCGGCATCCCCAGCCCCTCAACCACATGTCACTTAACCGGATAAGGCCCGGCAAAGGTAGTGGGTGCGCGACCACCACGTCAACGGCCGATCATCGATGTGATCCCTCCGCGACCTCCCACGGTCCCGACCACGGCGAGAAAGCGCAGCCAGGCGCGGGTGACCGGCCCACGACGGGGTACGCCGCGACAGATCGGCCGAACCGGTTCAGCGAGAAAAGTTCACCATGACAGGGGGGTATCCATAATTCCGATGGGTTAGGTAGGGTTAGCGGGTGCATTTCGACTACACCATGGCGATCGGCTCGTTCCTGGTCGCCGTCGTCGTCGGCCTCACCGGGATGGGCGGCGGCGCCCTCATGACGCCCATGCTCGTGACGTTCTTCGGCGTGCCACCCCTCGCCGCCGTCTCCAGCGACCTCGTCGCCGCCGCCGTCATGAAGCCGGTGGGCAGCCTCGTGCACCTGCGCCGGGGAACGGTCAACCTGCGGCTCGTCGCCTGGCTGTGCGCGGGCTCGGTCCCCGCGGCGTTCTGCGGAGTTCTCATCGCCCGCGCGCTGGGCAAGGGCGAGGCCGTGCAGGAGGTGATCCAGAAGGGTCTCGGCGTCGCACTGCTCATCGCGGCGGGGGGCCTGGCCGTACGCGGCTACCTCGCGATGCGCGACCGCGCCGAGGGCCGCACCCCCGAGACCGGCCGCCGCACCGCCGCCCCCGGCGAACCGGCCGCGACCGAGATGCCCTCCGTCACCGTACGGCCGCTGCCGACCGCACTGGTGGGGGCCGTCGGCGGGCTGGTGGTCGGCATCACCTCGGTCGGCTCCGGCTCGCTCATCATCGTGGCCCTGCTGGCGCTCTACCCCGCGTTGAAGGCCAACCAGCTCGTCGGGACCGACCTCGTCCAGGCCGTGCCGCTCGTCATGTCGGCCGCGCTCGGGCACCTGCTGTTCGGCGAGTTCACGCTGTCGGTCACGGTCGCGCTGCTGGCGGGCTCCATCCCCGGCGTCTACCTCGGCTCACGGATCTCCTCGCGCGCCCCCGGCGGGCTGATCCGCCGCGTCCTGGCGTTCGTGCTGCTCGCCTCGGCGCTGAAGATGTTCGGCGTCGGCAACACCCAGACCGTCTGGGTGCTGGTCGCCGTGCTGCTGCTCGCCCCGGCCTTCTGGATGGTCCTGCGTGTGCGGTGCGGCCTGCCCGCGCTTCCCCGGAAGCGGGAGGCTCAGGCCGCCGGGAGGTGACGGCGCAGGAAGTCCATGGCCATCCCCCACGCCGTACGGCCCGCCTCCGGGTTGTGGAACATCGGCGCGAAGAAGTTGTGGAAGGCGTGGCCGGCCTCCTCCTGCACGTGGACCTCCACGTTCGGCCGTCCGGCCGCCGCCTCCTCCACGACCGCCACCCTGTCGCGGGGGATGTAGGGGTCCCGGCCACCGAAGTGGAACTGGATCGGGCAGCGGATGTCGTCCATCAGCCGCGGCGCGTCCGGCACGGCCGAGCCGTAGAAGGACACCACGGCGGACAGGCCGCTCCCGTCGGCGCGGGCCGCGATCGCGTAGGCCAGCGAGCCGCCGAGGCAGAAGCCGAGCGCGCCGGTCCCGCCCGTCACCTCGGGCCGCGCCGCGAGCGCGGCCAGCGCGGCGGCGCAGTCGTCCGCGCCCTTCTCCGGGTCGAAGTCCGCCGACAGCTCCAGTGAGGCGCGCAGCCCCTCCTCGTCGTGCGCGGCCGCCCAGCCGGGCCGCAGCCGCCAGAACAGGTCCGGCACGCCCACGACGTAACCGAGGGCGGCGAGGTCGGCGGCGACGGCCCTGATGTAGTCGCTCACGCCCCAGATCTCCGGGATCAGCAGCAGCCCGGGGCCGCTCCCCCGCTCCGGAATCCACAGGCGCAGGTCGAAGCCGCCGTCCGCGACCGTCACCGTCTGCGTGCGCTCGGGCATCGTTCCTCCCATCCGCGGTGCCGACCGCGATCATCTCACGCGCCGTCAGACCTCCGGCGTACGGCCGGGGGCGGCCATACGGGCGAGGTAGCGGCGGTCCCGCCGGACGGACGATCCCGGAGGCCGCCCGGGCCGGGAGGATCGGGAGACGTGATCAAAGCGATGGCCGCGCTCCTCGCCGCGGCCGCCCTCCTCGCCTCCCTGGAGGGCTGCGCCTCGCCACCCCGCCCGCGCCCGGCCTCCGACTGCGGTCGCGGCGCGAGCCCGCGGGCCGAGGCGCTGACGGTGCCGGACAGCGGGCACGCGCCGGAGAGCGGCGGGAGCACGGCCTCCTGCGTGATCGCGCTGCAGACCGACTTCGTCCGCACCGGGAGGCTGCCCGCCGCGGACTGCCTCGGCGGCATCCCCGCCGTCGCGGTCGAGCGGGGCTAGAGTTCGCGCAGCGCGGGGAGGAGCTCCTTCTCCGACCACTCGAAGAACTCCCGCTGGCGCTCCCGTCCGACCTGCACGAGCGCGAGGTGGGTGAAGCCGGCCTCGGTGTACCGCCGCACGGCCTCGACCACGGCGCCGACGTCCGCCCCGCAGGGCACCTTCTCGGCCACGTCCTCCGGC
Organism: Microbispora sitophila; assembly: GCF_014892245.1. Classification (NCBI taxonomy): domain Bacteria; kingdom Bacillati; phylum Actinomycetota; class Actinomycetes; order Streptosporangiales; family Streptosporangiaceae; genus Microbispora; species Microbispora sitophila. The sequence continues at coordinate 61,871 of NZ_JADBGC010000013.1, forward strand.
CGTACGGTCTCCGTCGCGGCGGCGAAGTTCACCGGCGCGGGCAGCTCAGACATGACCTTCCAGCCGGCCACCGACCAGCGCCACAGGCGATGCGCCCGCTCGATCGCGGCGTCCTTGTCGGGGTCGTAGCAGACGGCCAGCTGGCCGTAGACGGGCTTGCCCTCGCCTCCGGACGCGGCGAACTTCTCCACCAGCGACCCGTCCGGGTCGGTCGCCACGAGGCCGTCGCCGAGCTCGGCCGCGATGTCCACCGACTGCTCGCCGGACGCGGCGACCGCGATGGGCACCGGCCGTTCGGGCAGGTCGAACAGCCGGGCCGAGTCGATGTCGAAGTACTCGCCGCGGTAGTTGCGATAACCGCCCTGGAACAGCTCCTTGATGACCTCGATCGCCTCGCGGAACATCTCGTGCCGGGTGTTGACCGGCGGCCAGCCGTGCCCCACCACGTGCTCGTTCAGGTTCTCGCCCGCGCCCACGCCGAGGGTGAACCGGCCGTCGCTGAGCACACCCATCGTGGCCGCCTTCTGCGCCACCACCGCCGGGTGGTAGCGCATGATCGGGCACGTCACGTAGGTCATCAGCGGCAGCCGCTCGGTCGCCTGCGCCACCGCGCCCAGCACCGACCAGGCGTACGGAGAGTGGCCCATCTCCTCGAGCCACGGGAAGTAGTGGTCGGAGATGACCGCGTAGTCGAAGCCCACCCGCTCGGCCGTGACCGCGTCCTCCACCAGCTCCTTCGCGGGTGACTGCTCGGACATGAGTGTGAATCCGATCTCTGCCATACCGCGACCCCTACCCATGTCCGCGCCGGTCAGACGGCGCGGTGATACTGGTCGGGCCGGCGCCCGGGCACACCGAGCTCGCGCGCCGCCAGGTTGGGCCAGTAGGGGTTGCGCAGCAGCTCGCGGCCGAGCATGACCGCGTCGGCCTGCCCGGAGGCCACGATCTCCTCCGCCTGGCGCGGCTCGGTGATGAGGCCGACGGCCGACGTGGGCAGGTCGGTCTCCGCCTTCACCCGGGCCGCGAACGGCACCTGATATCCCGGCTCCACGGGGATCCGGGCCTTCGGCGCGTTGCCGCCCGTCGAGACGTCGAGCAGGTCCACCCCGTGGGCGAGCAGTTCCTTGGCCAGCCGCACCGTGTCGTCGGCCGTCCAGCCCTCGCGGGAGTCCTCGGGGTTCTCGCTCAGCCAGTCGGTGGCCGAGACCCGGAAGAACAGCGGCAGCTCGTCCGGCCACTCGGCCCGTACGGCGTCGACCACCTCCAGGGCGAAGCGGGCGCGGTTGGCGAAGGAGCCGCCGTACGCGTCGGTGCGCCGGTTGCTGAACGGCGACAGGAACTCGTGGATCAGGTAGCCGTGGGCGCCGTGGATCTCCACCACCTTGAAGCCCGCCGCGAGCGCGCGCCGCGCGGCCGCCGCGAAGCCCTCCGCCACCCGCCGGATGTCCGCCTCGCTCAGCTCCTCCGGCACCGGGTGACCCTCGTCGAACGGAACCGGGCTGGGCCCGACCGGCCGCCAGCCGTGGGCCTCTGGGCCGACCGGCGCGCCACCGCGCCAGGGGCGGTCGGTGGACGCCTTGCGCCCGGCGTGGCCGAGCTGGATGCCGGGCACCGCGCCGTGCTCGGCCAGGAACCGGGTGATGCGGCCGAACTGCGCTTCTTGGCGCTCGTTCCACAGCCCGAGGTCGGCGGGGCTGATCCGGCCCTCGGGGGACACGGCGGTGGCCTCGACCACGATCAGACCGGCCCCGCCCACCGCCCGGGAGCCGAGATGGGTGAGATGCCAGTCGGTGGGCACGCCCTGCTCGGGCCCCTCCACGGCCGCGCTGTACTGGCACATCGGCGCCATCCAGACGCGGTTGGGGATGGTCAGGCTCCGCAGGGTCAGGGGCTCGAACAACGCGCTCACGCCGCGCTCCTCTCATCGGGACCCTTGTACGATAGCTATCGTAGTACGGCATCTGTCAAACTACGAAGACCTTCGTACAAAGGGAGGCCCGATGGCCCCGCAATCCCGGACGCTCGACCATCCGGACCGGTCCGAGATCCGGCTGGAGGACGTGCTGCACGCGCTGTCCGACCCCGTACGCCTCCAGGTGGTGCGCTTCCTGGCCGACGGCGGCGAATCCTCCTGCTCGGCGATCGACCTCGCGGTCAGCAAGTCGACGACCACTCACCACTTCCGGGTGCTTCGCGAGGCGGGCGTGATCAGGCAGGTCTACCGGGGGACCGCGAAGATGAGCTCCCTGCGCCGTGAGGATCTCGACGCCCTCTTCCCCGGCCTGCTCGACACGGTGGTCACGGCGTACGACGCCCAGCAGGCCAGGACTGTGACCGTTTAAACGAACTTGACCAGTCACATCCCTTTGCCGTACCTTTGTAACTGCCAAAGAAATTTAAGACAGTTACAACGGCGACCTGGACGGTAATGATGTTCTACGACTACTCCCTGGCCACCGAGCGCGTCACCGAGTTGCACCGCGAGGCCGACAACGCACGCGTCGCCAGCCGCCTGGTCGCGGCCCGGCGCTGGTCGCGTCTCGCGTCCTGGGCGCAGCGTCAGGCTCGCAGGGCGAGCCACGACCTGGGCTGACGGCCGTCACCGCGTCGGTCCGGAAGGGAAGGGCCGATGCGTACGACACGCGACATCCGCACGACGGTGGTGAAGCCGGTCATCGCCGCCCTCATGGAGGACGCGGGCACCGGCCTCGACTACGGCACCAGGCCCGACCGCCTGCCGGGGCTGCTCACCCCCCTAGACCGTTTCTTCGTCCGCAACCACGCCCCGACTCCCCGTCTCGACGCGAGAACCTGGACGCTGCGCGTCGAGGGCGGCGGTGTGCGCCGCACCGTCCGCTATACCTACGACGACCTGTGGCGCCGGTTCCCGCTCGTGTCCGTCGTCCGGACCCTGGAGTGCGCGGGCAACCGGCGCGCCCTCTTCGGCGCCGAGCACGGGCACCGCTTCGGCGGGGTGCAGTGGGGCCGCGGCGCGATCGGCACCGCCGAGTGGACCGGGATCCCGCTGCGCGACCTGCTCGAACCCGCGGGCCTGACGGACGCCGCCGTCGAGGTCATGCCGGAAGGCCTCGACGAGGCGCGCGGGCGCCGCCCGATGCCCCTCGCCAAGGCCCTGGCCCCCGACACCCTGCTCGCGCTCGCCATGAACGGCGAGATCCTGCCGCCCGACCACGGCTTCCCCGCCCGCGTGGTGGTCTCCGGCTGGCTCGGCGCCGCGAGCGTCAAGTGGGTGGGCCGGATCGAGGTGTCCGACCGGCCGCTGCGCGCGCCGTGGAACACCGAGGACTACGTGATCGTCGCCCCCGGCCATCCGGCCGTGCCGATCACCTCCACGCCGGTCGCGAGCCTGGTCGAACTGCCCTGGCCCGCACGACTGCATCCCGGCCCGCAGACGATCCGCGGCCGGGCGTACGCCGGAGAGGACCGCGTGGCCGCCGTCGACTACCGGATCGACGACGGCCCCTGGCGGCCGGCCGCACTCGACGGGCCGGACCTCGCGGGCGTCTGGACCCGCTGGCGGTTCCCCTGGGATCCCACCCCCGGCGCGCACGTCGTGCGGGTGCGGGCCACCGACGAACACGGCCGCTCCCAGCCCGAGGCCACCCCCTGGAACAACCTCGGTTACTGCCACAACTCGGTGCTCCCCCACCCTGTGCTCGTGGCTTAGGGCTCCTGACTTAGGGGACGAGCACCACCTTGCCCGTGGTCGCGCGAGTCTCCAGCGCGGCGTGCGCGGCGGCGGCCTCCTTGAGCGGGAAGCTCTGCACCAGCGGGACCAGCGCCCCCGACCCCGCGGCCGCCAGCGCCCGCTCCTCCAGGCCCCGCAGGCCGCCCGGCCGCTTCAGCACCCGGGGGCCGACCGCCACCGCCGCGGTGATTCCGCGCGCGTACAGGTCCTCCGTGGTCAGCGCGGTCGGGCCGCCCTCGGCGTCCGCCCAGCCGAACAGCACGATCCTGCCGCCGACGCCGAGCAACTCCAGGGTCGTGCGCCCGAGGTCCCCGCCGACGCCGTCGAGCGCCAGCGTGACCTCCCGGTCGCCGAGCAGCGCCCTCACCTCGTCGGGCCAGCCGGGAGCGGCGTAGTCCACGGCGTGGTGCGCGCCCAGCGCCAGCACCCGGCTCACCTTGGCCGCGCCGCCGGCGAGCCCGACGACCGTGGCCCCGGCCCGCACCGCCGCCTGCACCAGCAGGTTGCCGATGCCTCCCGCCGCCGCCGTCACCACGACGACGTCGTCCGCCCGGATCTCCGCGACGTCGAGGATCCCCATGGTGGTCCGGCCGGTGCCGATCATCGCCACCGCCTCGCCGTACCCCAGGCCGTCCGGGATCTCGTGGATCGCCGAGGCGTCCCGTACGGCCAGCTCGGCGTAGCCGCCGGGAACCATGCCGAGGTGGGTCACCACCCGCCTGCCGACCAGTCCGGGATCGACTCCGGGGCCGACGGCGTCGACGACCCCGGCGACCTCCCGGCCGGGAATCGTGGGCAGATCGGGGACGGGGATCGGGCCGCCGGCGTACTTCCCCGCCCGCAGCGTGGTGTCGACCAGGTGCACCCCCGCCGCCCGTACGGCCACGCGGACCTGGCCGGGCCCCGGCTCGGGATCCTCGACCTCCTCGTAGACGAGATTCTCGGCGGGACCAAAGGCGTGCAGTCGTATGGCGTACATGCGTCCCGTTATAGATCTCCGAGACACGCCCCCACATCGGGCGATGGTCCTAGGTCGCATGTAGGCCGATAGATGGAGTCACAGAGTTATGGCGTTCTTCGTTGGGTTTTTCCTCGGCGGCCCTTATGCTCGCACCAAGTCCTCTTTACTACCGCGAGTGAGGAGATGTTGCGTGGCTGATGACGCGCCGCCACCCGGTATCGACGCGCGCGTCCCCAATCCCGCGCGCATGTACAACTACTTTCTCGGCGGAAAGGACAACTTCGCGGCCGACCGGGAAGCCGCGGAGAAAGTGCTGAAGGTCGCGCCCGAGGCCCCCGCGCTCGCCCGCCGCAACCGCGCCTTCCTGCGCCGGGCCGTACGCCATCTGGTGGCCGAGGCCGGGATCCGGCAGTTCGTGGACATCGGCACCGGACTGCCGACCGAGGGCAGCGTCCACGAGGTGGCGCACGAGATGGACCCCGGCGTCCGGGTGGCGTACGTGGACAACGACCCTGTCGTGCTCGCGCACTCCCGGGCCCTGCTGTCGGGCACCGCCGCCACCGCCGTCACCGTGCAGGGGGACCTGCGGCGTCCCGAGGAGATCCTGGCCGATCCGGAGCTCCTGTCGCTGATCGATCTTTCGGAGCCGGTCGCCATCCTGCTCGTGGCCGTGCTGCACTTCCTCACCGACGACGACAAGCCGGCCGAGCTCGTGGCCCGTCTCAGGGAGTCCGTGGCCCCCGGAAGCCACCTCGTGCTGTCCCACGTCACCGACGAGGAACGGGCCGGTGACGCCCGCGAGGGGGCGGCCGTCTACCGGCAGGCCAGCACCGGCGTCACGCTGCGGAGCCGCGAGCAGATCCACGAGCTGTTCGACGGCTTCCATCTCATCGAACCGGGCCTCGTCCCGCTCGACGACTGGCGGCCCGACGACGAGAACCTGCTCGCCCGGCAGGCCCGCCGCCACCTGCCCACGTGGTTCCTCTGCGGGGTCGGACACGCACCCTGAAAAGGGCGTGAATATTGTGTTACGTCCTGCGTGTACTTGTTTCTTCCTTTAGGGGCGATACGCCAGGCTATGCGGCATGCTCAAGCGCACCAGGTTGTTCGGGCAGAAGACCCGAGTCACCTTCACCCTGCCCGTTGACGAGCCCTCGGGGACGGTCAGCGTGGTGGGCGACTTCAACGACTGGCTGCCCGGCCGCCACGAACTGCTGCGGCGCAGGAACGGCACCCGCACCGTTTCGGTGATCCTCCCGCCCGGCGCGCACCGGTTCCGCTACCTCGCGACGGGCGGCGTGTGGTTCGACGACGACAGTGCCGACCAGGTGGACGACCAGGGCAGCGTGCTGCATATCTGACTGTTTCTCTGGCCAGAAGCAGGGCAGACGGGGCGCCATGAAGGCAATTACCTGGCACGGAAAGCGCGACGTACGGGTGGAGGAGGTCCCCGACCCGGCCATCAAGGAACCCACCGACGCGATCATCCGGGTCACCACGACCGCGATCTGCGGCTCCGACCTGCACCTGTACGAGGTGCTCGGCCCGTTCATCGGCGAGGGCGACATCCTCGGCCACGAGCCGATGGGCATCGTGGAAGAGGTCGGCGCGGAGGTCACCCACATCGCTCCCGGCGACCGCGTGGTGATCCCCTTCAACATCTCGTGCGGCCACTGCTACATGTGCGACCGCGCGTTGTACGCCCAGTGTGAGACCACCCAGGTCCGCGAGTACGACACCGGTGCCGCGCTCTTCGGCTACACCAAGCTGTACGGCGAGGTGCCCGGCGGCCAGGCGGAATACCTGCGCGTCCCGCAGGCGCACTTCGGGCCGATCAAGGTGCCGGACGGGCCGCCGGACGAGAGGTTCGTCTACCTCTCCGACGTGCTGCCCACCTCGTGGCAGGCCGTCGAGTGGGCCGAGGTCCCCGACGGCGGCAGCGTCACCGTCTTCGGCCTCGGACCGATCGGGCAGATGTCGGCCCGCATCGCCCGCCACCGCGGCTACCGCGTGATCGGCGTGGACATCGTCCCCGAACGCCTGCAGATGGCACGGCGGCACGGCATCGAGGTGATCGACGGGAACGAGACCGACGACGTGCCCGAGGCGATCCGGTCGATCACCGGGGGGCGGGGCACCGACTCGGTCATCGACGCCGTCGGCATGGAGGCGCACGGCTACACCGTGGGCAAGCTCGCCCAGACGGTCACCGGGATGCTGCCCGACAAGGCCGCCGCCGCCATGATGACCCGCGCCGGTCTCGACCGGCTCGCCGCCCTGCAGGACGCCATCGAGACCGTACGGCGCGGCGGCACGATCTCGATCAGCGGCGTGTACGGCGGGATGACCGACCCCATGCCCATGCTGCAGATGTTCGACAAGGGCATCACGCTCAGGATGGGCCAGGCCCACGTCAAGCGGTGGGTGGACGACCTCATGCCGCTCCTGACCGGCGACGGCGATCCCCTGAGGGTCGAGGACCTGGCGACCCACCGCCTGCCGCTCGACCAGGCCCCGCACGGCTACGAGATCTTCCAGAAGAAGGAGGACGGCGCGATCAAGGTGCTGCTCAAGCCCTGACGGCCGCGGCCCGCCTGACCCGGCCGCGTACGGCGGTGCCGAGGAAGACCGCACCGAACACCAGGCCCACGAACAGGGCGATGGAGGCCCCGGTCGCGACGTTCCACCGCGTGGAGACCCACACGCCCGCAAGGGCGCACGCGACCCCGATCGCGGCGGCGAGCGGGAACAGCGGCGCGAGCCTGTCGGTGAGCAGGCGGGCGGTCGCGGCCGGGCCCACGATCAGCGCCACGGCGAGGATCGTCCCCAGCGCGGGCACGGTGGCGACGACGGTCACCTCGACGACCGCGAGCAGCGCGAAGTCCAGCAGCACGGTGGGCAGCCCGAGCGCCGCCGCCCCCACCGGGTCGAACGCCGCGAGCAGCAGTTCCTTGCCCACCAGGGCGAGCAGGAGCAGCACGCCGGCGGCGACCACGGTGGTCGCCACCAGGTCGCCCGTGCCGACGGCGAGGACGTCGCCCACCGTGTAGGCGGCCAGGTCCTTGGTGAAGCCGTCCTGGGCCGACACCAGCACCACACCGAGCGCGAAGCCGCCCGACAGGGCGATGCCGGTGGCCGTGGTGAAGTCCTGCCCGCGGCCCCGGCCGAACGCGAGGACGGCGGCGACCACCAGCAGCCCGAACAGCCCGCCACCGAGGTAGAGGTTCACCCCGAGCAGCGCCGCGATGACGATGCCGGGGAACGTCGCGTGCGTCAGGGCCATCGTGAAGAACGGCAGCCGCCGCGCGATCACGAAGACCCCGACCACCCCTCCCAGCACGCCGACCAGGACGGCCTCGACGAGGGCACGGTGAACGGTGGAGTCGAGCCAGCTCACGCCGACACCTCCAGGACGGTGCGGCGGCGGGCGCGGCTCAGGCCCACCTTCCTGCGGACGAACCCGGCGGCGTGGGCCAGGCCGTACATCGCCACCAGGACGAGCACCACGGTCGCGCCGGAGGCGAGCCTGACGCCATACCCGACCGACGCCTCGTAGCTCACGACGAGCCCGAGCCACCCGGCGGCCGCGCCGACGAGGCAGGCGAGCGGCACGATGACCGCGAGCCGGTCCGACAGGCTCCGCGCCGCCGCGGCCGGCACGATGAGCAGCGCGATCACGAGGATCGTGCCGACCGCCTTGACGGCGGCCACGACGACCAGCGCGACCGCGACGTTCAGCACGAGGTCGAGCAGGCCCACGCGCACCCCGGCCGCCTGGGCGCCCTCGGGGTCGAAGGCCCGCAGCAGCAGGGGCCGCCGCAGCACCGCGAGCAACGCCACGACCACGACCGTCACGACGGCGGTCTGCGCGAGTTGCGCCTCGGTGACCGTCAGCACCCGCCCGAACAGGAACGCCGTGAGGTCGGCGGTGAAGCCCGTCTGCCGCGACACGATCACGACGCCGACCGCGAACAGCGTGGTCAGCAGCATGGCGAGCGCGGCGTCCTCGCTCACCCGGCGGCGCTGGGTGAGCAGCGTGAGCAGGACGGCCGTGGCGACCCCGGCGGCCAGCGCACCCCAGAAGATGCCGCCGTCCCCGGCCATGAGGTGGCCGATGACCACACCGGGGAAGACGGTGTGCGTCAGGGTGTCGCTGACGAAGGCGAGCCGGCGCAGCAGCACCAGCACGCCGACCGTGCCCGCGAGCGCGCCGAGGACGACCAGTTCGACCAGTGCGCGGGCCATGAACGGCAGGTGGAAGGGTTCGAAGAGAATCATGTCTGGGTCACGATCACGCGGTCGCCGCGCAGTTCGAGCGCGTGCCCGCCGTACGTCGCGCGCAGCCGCTCGGGCGTCAGCACGTCTCCGGTCGGGCCGAAGCCGAACTGGTGCCGGTTGAGCAGGCACACCTCGTCGCAGGCGAGGTGCGCGATGGCGAGGTCGTGGGTGCTGACGACGACGGAGGCGCCCTTCGCCTTCAGCGAGCCGATCGCCTCCAGCAGCGCGTGCTGGCTGACCGCGTCCACACCGTTGAACGGCTCGTCGAGCAGCAGCATCCGGGGCTTGGCGGCGATGGCCCTGGCCAGCAGCACCCGCTGGCGCTGCCCGCCCGACAGCGTGCCGAACCGGTCGCGCGCCCGCCCGGCCAGCCCGACCCGCTCCAGGGCCTCGGCCACCTCGGCCCGGTCCTCGGCGGAGGGGCGGCGCAGCCAGCCGATCCGCCGGTAGCGGCCCATCATCACCACCTGCTCGACCGACACCGGGAAGTCGGGGTCGAGCGTGTCGGCCTGCGGCACGTAGGCGACGTCGCGGCGGGCCTGCGCCGGGGGCCGGCCCAGCACCTCGATCCGGCCGCGTACGACCGGCACCAGGCCGAGCAGCGCCTTGATGAACGTGGACTTGCCGGCGCCGTTCGGGCCGATCAGCGCCACGGCCTCGCCCTCGTGGACGACGCCGTCCAACTCCTCCAGGACCGGGACGTCGCCGTAGGCCACGCTCGCCCGGTCGAGCACCAGGGTCGGCGCGCGCTCATTCATGCGACGGTCCCCCTCAACGCGTTGACGATGGTGTCGGTATTGTGCTCCTCCATCTGCAGGTAGGTCGCACCGGCCGACCCCTCGGGGCCCAGTGAGTCGCCGTAGAGCGCGTCCTCGCCGGCCACGACCGTCACCCCGGCCTCGCGGCCGATCGCCTCGGCCGTCTTGGGCGGCAGCGACGCCTCCGAGAAGATCGCGGCCACCCCGGTCGCCTTGATCTTGGCGACGAGGTCGGACACCTGCTTGGCGGACAACTCGGCGGAGGTGTCGAAGCTCGGGATGATCGAGCCGACGAACGTCAGCTTGTAACGGTCGAGGTAGTAGCCGAAGGCGTCGTGGTTGGTCACCAGCTTGCGCCGGTCGGCGGGGACGGACTCGATCTTCTTCGCGATCTCGGTGTCGAGCGCGCCGAGCTTCGCGTCGTACGCCACCCGGTTGGCCTGGTAGGCCGCGGCGTCGCCCGGATCGGCGGCGGCGAACGCCTTCTCGATCGTGGCGACCATCGTCTTGACGTTCAGCGGGTTGTGCCAGATGTGGGGATCGCCGTTGCGGATCCGTACGCCCTGGGAGGCGTCGACCACGGGCCCGTCGAAACCGGCGGCCGAGATCGTCTCGTCCAGCCACTTCTCCAGGCCCACCCCGTTCTTGACGAGCACGTCGGCCTCGGCGATGGCCTGCATGTCGGCCGGGGACGGCTCGTAGTCGTGGGGATCGACGTTCGGCTTGAGCAACTGGTGGACGCTGACCCGGTCGCCGCCGACGTTGCGGGCGAAGTCGGCCACCTGTGTGGTGGTCGCCACCACCTTCAGCGGCTGGGCCGGATCGGAAGTGGAAGGGGGCTTGTCCGCGCCGCCGCACCCGGCGGCGAACAGCACGAGCAGGGCGGCGGACGACAACGTACGGGCGAGCGGCGAGAGCACGACGAATCCTCAAGTCGGCATATCAAAGTCGGTGCATCAGGGGAAACATCCCTTCCAAATGTCTCGCAAATGAAAATCATTGTCAACTTAGGACACTTCGGCCGTCCGTACGGCGGCCGTGCCACCAGGTCAGACCGGCCGCGGCCACGGCGAGCACCGTCGCCAGCGGCAGGAGCAGCACGGCGCCGGCGGCGTCCAGCGCGATCCCGCCGGCCGCGCCGGACAACGAGACCGCCAGGTAGAGCGCGGACTGATTCAGCGAGGCGACCATCGGCTGCATTCCCGCCGGGGCGTAGCTCATGATCAGATGCTGCTGCGGCCTCACACGTGAGTCCGAGCATGACGATCGCGATGGCCCGGCCGAGCAGAGCGTCATGGACATGACGCAGATCTTCAAGTTGGTCGAGCTGGGCAGCATCGTCTGGTTCCTCCCCGCCTCGATCGCACGGCGCTACCCCCGGCCTGAGATCGCCTACCGCGCCGTCGCCGGCCTCGAGCCGGTCACGCTGTCGGTCGCCTGGCCGCAGGACGCGCGCTCGGCGGCCGTCGCCGCCTTCGTCCGCACGGCCATGGCGGTCGCGGACAGCACGGCCCGGGCCGTGCCGGGGTTGTCGGCGAACACGCCGTCCACGCCGAGGTCGTAGAGCATCGCCAGCCAGCCCATCACGTCGCCGGTCGCCCGCGCGTACGCCGGAGCGGCCGGGTCGCCGCGCCGGAAGTCGGCCGGGAGATGGGCGTTCTCGTCGCGGACGGTCCACACGTGCACGTCGAGCCCGGCCCGATGGGCGTCCCGCACCAGCGTCGTGGGGGCGAGGAGGCGGCCGTCGGGGCCCGTGGGGACGACCCGCGAGGTCGCCACGCCGATGCCGTCCGCGTACGTCGCGACCTCCTCGAGCCCTGGCGACGTGACCATCCGGTCGTACGTCGCGCCGGAGCCGCTGACGAGCTGGATCAGCGGCAGCCGGGTCTTCCCGCGCAGCTCGCGCAGGTTGGCCGCTTCGAACGACTGGACGAAGACCCGATCGTGCCGGTCGCGCAGGCCGTGCCGGGCCAGCGCGTCGAGTAGCGGCCCCTCCAGCGGCAGGCCGATGGAGGTGAAGTAGGCGGGGTGCTTGGTCTCCGGGTACACGCCCACGCCGTGCCGCGTGGCCAGCTCCAGGACCTCGTCGAACGTCGGGATCGAGGCCAGTCCGTCGAAGGCGGTGTTGCCCGGGCGCAGGTCGGGGATGCGCTCGACGGCCCGCAGCGTGCGCAGTTCGTCGAGCGTGAAGTCCTCGGTGAACCAGCCGGTGACCGCCACCCCGTCGATGGTCTTGGTGGTGCGGCGGCCGGCGAACTCGGGGTGGCTCGCCACGTCGGTGGTCCCCGAGATCTCGTTCTCGTGGCGGGCCACCAGGACATGGTCCCTGGTGGAGACCAGGTCGGGCTCGATGTAGTCGGCCCCGAGCGCGATCGCCGTCTGGTACGACAACAGCGTGTGCTCGGGCCGCAGCGCGCTGGCGCCCCGGTGGCCGATGACGACGGGTTCCGGCGAATGTGGCACAACGGCCACCGTATACGCGTACGGCTCCCGCGCCTGGACGCGGGAGCCGTACGGAGATGGGGGAACCGTGTCAGTTCCTCGTGGAGCTGATCAGACCTGGCCGGCCTTCTCCAGAGCCGTGCAGCAGGTGTCGACCATCAGGCGGGTGACGACGTAGGGGTCGACGTTGGCGTTGGGGCGCCGGTCCTCGATGTAGCCCTTCTTGTCCACCTCGACCTGCCACGGGATGCGGACCGAGGCGCCGCGGTCGGAGACGCCGTAGCTGAACTTGTCCCACGGAGCGGTCTCGTGGTGGCCGGTGAGGCGGTCCTCGATGCCGTGGCCGTAGTTCCTGACGTGCTCCATGGCGTTGTCGGCCAGGGCCTCGCACGCGGTGATGATCGGGTCGTAGCCCTCACGCATGGCCTTGGTGGAGAAGTTGGTGTGCGCGCCCGCGCCGTTCCAGTCGCCCTTCACCGGCTTCGGGTCGAGCGTGGCGGCGACGTCGAACTCCTCGGCGGTGCGGTAGAGCAGCCAGCGGGCGACCCACATGTGGTCGCCGACCTCCAGCGGACCCCCCGGACCCACCTGGAACTCCCACTGGCCGGGCATGACCTCGGCGTTGATGCCGGAGATCTTGAGGCCGGCGGCCAGGCAGCGGTCGAGGTGCAGCTCGACGATGTCACGGCCGAACACCTCGTCGGCGCCGACGCCGCAGTAGTAGCCGCCCTGCGGGGCGGGGAAGCCGCCCAGCGGGAAGCCGAGCGGGCGGCCCTCCTTGAAGAAGGTGTACTCCTGCTCGATGCCGAACCACGGGTCCTGGTCGGCGAACCGCTCGGCCACCTCTGTGAGCAGGGCGCGGGTGTTGGACGCGTGCGGGGTCATGTCGGTGTGCAGTACCTCGCACATGACCAGCACGTTGTCGCCCCCGCGGATCGGGTCGGGGCAGGTGAACACCGGCTTGAGCACCAGGTCGGAGGAGTGACCGGTGGCCTGGTTGGTGCTGGACCCGTCGAAGCCCCACAGCGGCGGCTCGGCGCCGTCGGCAAGGACCTTGGTCTTGGAACGGAGCTTCGCGGTCGGCTCCGTGCCGTCGATCCAGATGTACTCGGCCTTGTAGGTCACGTCGATCCCTTTCGAACGAGGCGGCCTGGCGTTCGTCCGCCACGCTCGAGATTGCCCTTTTGGCATTTCGTAGCTTTTGCCCGTTTGTGAACACGGTGTTAACGCGGATTCTTTGCCTTGTCCTCCCTCTGACCTCATGTGACCTGAGGCACATGATCCGCGCCTGTGCGGGCAGTCGGAGAGCGTCCACGAATCGCAACCGCACAGCAACCAGTATTTGGGAGTGAAGGCAGATGGTCTTACTGGGCCTGCTTCTGGTCCTGATCGCGGCGGCGGCCGTCATCGAGGTGTCGGTCAACGACACCGCGAACACCATGCCGATCACGGTCCTGGACCGAACGTTCAACCTCAGCCCGTTCGAGCTGTTCATCGCCGGCGTCGTGACCGCCGTCGTGTTCGTCGTCGGCCTGCTGCTCATCACCGGCGGCATGCGCCGTGCCGCCATGAAGCGCCGCCGCCGGCGTGAGGAGCGCTTGGCGGAGCGGGACCGCGTCTCCCGGCTGGAGGCCGAGAAGCGCGACCTGGAGCGTCGTCTGGAGACGACCCCGACGACCTCGACGACCTCGACGTCCGCCCCGGCAGCCGCCGAGCCCGTCACCAAGCAGTATCCGAAGGTCGACCGGGACCGCGACGGCGTCGACGACCGGGCCGAGCGCGCCGAGCACCCCACCGCCCCGCACAACCGTCTCTCCGTACCCGCCCAGCAGTCGTCCCCCGACCAGCTGGTGGCGGGCGGGCGTCACGCGGCCGACGAGCGCCGCGCCTGACCCGTCATGTCGGGGGTGACACTCGCCCGTCCGGTCACTACCGGACGGGCTCGGGGGACCGCTCGGGAAGCCGCGCCCTGCTGACGTCCCGCCCCTGCGCGCACGCCAGCTCCGCGAAGGTGAGCGCGTTGCGTACGGCGGCGCCGCCGGGGTCGTTGTTGAAGTAGACGTAGGCGTCCGGCACGTCCCCCAGGCGGTCCACCCAACTGCGCAGCGCACGCCGGCCGTAGTTGGGCCAGGGTTCGGCCCCTCCCTCGTGGAAGCGCAGGTAGACCCAGTCGGCCGTACGCCACAGAGGTCCGGCCGGCCGGCCGAGACGGTCCGCCCAGCACAACGCGGCCCCGAACTCGGTCAGCAGGGCGCGGATCTCGTCGGTCCACCACGAGGCGTGCCGCGGCTCGACGGCGACCCGTACGGCACGCGGGAACCGGGCCAGGCAGCCCCGCAGCCGTCCGGCGTCCACCTGCAGGGTCGGCGGCAGCTGCAGCAGGATGGGGCCCAGCTTCTGGCCGAGACCCTCGGCCACGCCCATCAGCCGCTCGACCGGCTCCTCCGGGTCCTTCAGCCGCTTGATGTGCGTCAGGAAGCGGCTCGCCTTGACCGCCATGACGAAGTCGGGCGGCGTACGCTCCCGCCACGACTCGAACGTCTCCCGTTTCGGCAGCCGGTAGAAGGCGTTGTTGTTCTCGACCGTGGCGAAGATCTCGCCATAGCTCTCCAGCCACAGCCTCTGAGGTACGCCGCCGTAGACGAGGTCGCGCCAGTCGGCGTACTGCCACCCAGAGGTCCCCACCAGCACGGGCATGTCCTTCCCCTACCCAGCGGACGGCATAGATCGCGGTCAGCGGGGCACGCGACGTCAAGAACGAGCAAAAACGCCAAGAAAGGGGAGCACGATGATCCAGGGCAAGACGATCGCATTCCTCGTCGCCCCCGAAGGGGTCGAGCAGGTCGAGCTCACCGAGCCGTGGAAGGCCGTCCAGCAGGCGGGCGGCACGCCGAGGCTGGTCTCGGTGGAGCGCGGGGAGATCCAGGCGTTCAACCACCTCGACAAGGCCGGCACCTTCCCCGTGGACGCCGTGGCCGGAGAGGTCTCCGCCGCCGACTTCGACGGGCTGGTCCTCCCCGGCGGGGTCGCCAACCCCGATTTCCTGCGAATGCGGCCGGAGGCCGTACGGTTCGTCAAGGAGTTCTTCGACGCGGGCAAGCCGGTCGCGGCGATCTGCCACGCGCCGTGGACCCTCGTGGAGGCCGACGTGGTGCGCGGGCGCACGCTGACCTCGTGGCCCAGCCTCCAGACCGACCTGCGCAACGCGGGGGCGACCTGGGTGGACCAAGAGGTCATGGTCTGCACGGGTGGCCCGAACACGCTGGTGACCAGCCGGAAGCCGGACGACCTGAAGGCCTTCTGCCAGGCCGCCGTGGACGCGTTCGGCGCCTGAGCGAGGGCTTTCCCCGGCGGATCAGGCTCTGTCATGCTTTCCGGGTGCAATCCCCCGGACTTACGGCATGACCGAGGTTTTCACGCTCGGAGAGGCATTGGGCGTCGTCTCCGGCGACCGGCTCCGGCATGACATGACCATCCGCCTCGACGTGGAGGGGCCCGAGCTGACGACGGCGGTCGGCCTGGCCCGGCTCGGCCACACGGTGAGCTGGCTGGGCCGGGTCAGCGCCGACGAACTCGGCATGCGCACGCTGACCGTGCTGCGCGGCGAGGGGGTGGACGTCTCCCACGTACGGGTGGACGAGACGGCGGCGACCGGGCTGATCCTCCGCCAGCGGCGCATCGGCCGTTCGTCGCACGCCGTCCACTATCGGGAGGGCTCGGCCGGGTCGCACCTGTCGACCGGCGACGTGCCCGGTGAGGCGGTCCAGTCGGCGCGGATCCTGCACGTCACCGGCGTCACCCTCGGGCTGAGCGGCCTCGCGTGGAGCGCCGTCCACCACGCCGTCAAGCTCGCCAGGGACGCCGGGGTGCTCGTCTCCGTGGACGTCAACCACCGCGCGAACCTCTGGGAGAGCGCCGAGGAGGCCCGGCAGGGGCTCACCGAACTCGCCGCCTCGGCCGACGTGCTCTTCGCGACCCAGGACGAGCTCATGCTCGTGGAGCCCGTGCTCGCGTCCGCACCGGAACTGGTCGTGACCCGGGGCGCCAAGGGCGCCAGCGCCACCGTCGAGGGCCTGCGCTACGACACCCAGGCCGCCCCCGTGACGGCGGTCGACCCCTCCGAGGTCGGCGGCGCGTTCGTCGCGGGCTACCTCAGCGCGATTCTGGACGGGCTGCACCCGGCGGACCGCCTCAAGCGCGGCATCTCCGTGGCCGCCTTCGCGGTCGCCAGCCACAGCTCCTGGCAGGGCCTGCCCACCCGCGGCGAACTGCCCCCGTGACCAGTGGTGGTCCTGAGGCGGTGATGGGCCGCCTCCGGAGGGACGAACAGCTCGCCACCGTGAAGTCCGTTCTCTCCTCCAACAAGGTGCTGCTCGACGTACTCGGCCGGACGGCCGCAATGGCACTGCCCAACTGAGCGGGGGGATGACGGCGACCTGCCGTGCGAGGCCGAGGACGCGCTGATCAGGGCGGGCGCGGAGCTCATCGCCGGCCCGCCGCCGCGAGACCCGCAACGAGGCTCGCGTCCACCTCTCGTAGCAGCAGAAGTCCGGCGTCCCCCGTGCTCCTGCACACGTCCATGGAAGCGGCCATCGACTGCTTCGCCGCGACCACCTGCCGGCTGGGGGCGCGTGCGCCCACGAGCCACCGGCCGGTGGCGCCACCAGTGGCCGGAGCTGCGCGTGCTGGAGTGGCCGTCCGCCTGATTCCGCGGTCCCCAACTGTGACTCCAAGAGATTCTCGCGTGAGCTTGCACCTGCCACACAGAGGCGAAAGAATTCATACAAGATTTCGAATTTCGCGAGGAGGTGCGATGGATCTGTTCGACTCGGATTCCGCGCACTCTCGTCGTTCGAATCGCTCTGATGGCTGGTGGGATCGGTTGACCTCCGGTTCGCCGTTGTGGTCATCCGAGGGCTCATCCGCCCGCGAGCATTTTCCGATCCTCGACTCCGAGTTGCGGCGGCACGCGAGCCAAGACAGGAGCCAGGACGCTAGCGACGACGCACCCGGTGCCGGGAGCACGGACAGCCCCGATGCGGATTTCTCCGGCGCGGGTTCCTCCGGCGTGGGTGATCGCCGTGCCCGCTCGTCGTGGGTGCTGGTGGCCTCTGTTCGTGAGTCGGCGCAGGCGTTGGCGCTGATACCGCTTCCGGACGATGCGGACATCTGCCTGGCCGAGGCCGAGGAGTTGATGGTCGTCCGCGATCGGATCACCTCCGCGTTGGCGGATCGGGTGCGGCGGGTGCATGGTGCGGGACATGCCAAGCGGCATGGGCATGCCTCCACCCGCAGCTGGCTGCGCACCGCCGGGGGGATGAGCGTGGCGGGGGCGGTTCGCCTGCTGACCTTGGCGGTGGAGCTGGCGCGTCTGCCCCGGGTGCGGGAGAAGTTCGCCGCCGGACATCTGGCGGCGGGAGTAGTGGAGGCCATCTGCACCGCCACCGCCCCGTTGACCGATGAGCAGGCGGGCGTGGCCGAGCCGATCCTGGTGGAACTGGCCGGCAAGGCGGGGGCGGCGGAGGTCGCCAAGGCTGGCCGCTACCTGCGCGCGGTGCTCGACCCCGACGGGGAAGACCGCGACGAGCAGGCCGACTACGCGCGGCGGTTCCTGCGGGTGCGCCCCGGCCGGGGCGGCGGGCTGGAGGGGGAATTCCACCTGCCACGCGAGGCCGCCGCCCGGCTGCGCACGCTCTTGGACGCGTATGCCAAGCCGCGGGCGGAGGGCGATGACCGGCCGCTGCGGGTGCGCAACGCCGATGCGTTCATCGCGCTGCTCGAGCAGGAGATCGCCACCGAACTCCTGGTCCTGGTCAACGCCGAATCCCTCCCCACCGACCCCCACCCCACCGACCACCCAGACCACCCCGCCACCGACCACCTCGCCGCCACGAACGACACCGGCCACCAGGAAGACATCGAAGACACCGAGGACGAGGAGGGCCTCGAGGATCGCCCGGACAGCGAGGACACCAGCACCCCCGGTGGCACCGGAAGCTCCGACGACCCCAGCGTCGTCGAAGACTCCATCCCCGACGACGCCGACAACACCAGCGCCCCCGGAGCGACGGACGCCCCCGGCGCGATGGACACCCCTGGCGCGATGGACACCCTCGGTGCGGTGGGCGACCCCGGCGACGCGGGCAGCACCGACGCCCTCGCCCCTGCCCAGGACGAGGCGCTATGCCGTCCTGCCGACCCCGCCGACCCCACCGAGGCCGAGGCAGACGCCGGTCCCCCTTCGCACACAGCGCAGCCGGATCCTCCCCCCGAAAACGCCTCCGCGCATCACGCCCACGCCGGGCATCAGCCTGCGGGGCACTGCCGCCATGGGCAGGGCACGCCTGAAGACCACAGCGACGTCCGCCATGAGCAGTGCCGCCACGAGCAGGGAGGCGAGCAGCAGGGCCAGGCTCAGCAGGATGCGGCGGACGGCAGGAGCGCGTGCGGGTGCAGCGGCGAGACGCGATGCTCCGGCGCGACCGGGACACCGGGGACACCGGGACCGGCAGGAGCGGAGCCGGGTATGCCGGGACCCGAGCCGGAGACGCAACCAGGCGTGCCGGGAACGGCGGCGGGCGTATCGGGGCCGAAGCCGGGGACACCACCGGGGACGCCATCGGGAACAGCGCCGGGAACAGCGCCGGGAACCGGGCGAGGGACGCTGCCCGGGACGTCACCGGGGGTGCCGGCGGGGACGGCGCCGGGGTTGTTGCTGGCGACCGGGCAGATGCTGCCGGTCAGCAGCGTGCACCGCCTTGCCCGCACCAGCACCCTGGTGCGCCTGGTGATGAACACCGAGGGACAGGTGCTGGACATGGGCCGCAAGGTCCGCCTGGCCACCCCCGCCCAACGCCGGGCCGTCTTCGCCCGCTACGCCACCTGCTGGATCGACGGCTGCCCACTCCCGGCCACCATGTGCCAGATCGACCACGCCGACAACTGGAGCACCGGCGGCCTGACCGACCTGAAACTCCTCGGACCGGCCTGCCAGTTCCACAACCGCGACCGCTACCGCCACCCCGACCGCTACACCCGCCGCAAACTCGGCACCGACCGCTGGGCCTTCACCTACCACCGCCTCCCAGGAGCCACACGGCTACGGGAATGACGACCAGGGCGACGCGAGGGTCGCCAGTGCGCTGTCCACAGGGCTCGTCGGGGGCGAGGGAGCGGAGCGGGCTTCGCGAGGACCGGAGGTTCCTTCCGGCGCAGTGACCGACCCGGCCACGTCAAACGGCTGCGCATAACGCCATGAATCACCGGCTGTTACTGCGCTGCCGCCCAGGGCTCGGCCTTGGTGCGGGAGCCGTCCGGGTCGTAGAGCGACACCCGGACTACGGTGGCGCCCACGCGACCGCCGTTGACGCCGATCTCCACGCGCCCGCCGGGCTGCACCTCCAATGGCAGGTAGGCGTACGCGATCGAGCGGCCGACCCGGTGGCCGAACCCGCCGCTGGTGACACGGGAGACCGGACGGCCGTCCAGCCGGACGGGCTCGCCGCCCAGGCAGACGTCGCGCTCGTCGTCCAGCGCCAGACAGCGCAGCGCCGTACGGGGACGCGGCAGGGCGGCCCGGCGCTCCGGCCGTACGGCGAAGCCGAGCCCGGCCTCCAGCGGGGTGGTTTCGGGTGTGATGTCGAGGCCCCAGGCTCGGTAGCCCTTCTCCAGCCGCAGCGAGTCGAGCGCGCGGTAGCCCGCCGGTCGCATGCCGTGCGGCAGACCCGCCTCCATGAGACAGTCCCACAACGTCAGCCCGTACTCGGACGGGCAGTAGAGCTCCCAGCCGAACTCGCCCACGAACGTGACCCGCTGGGCGAGCACCGGGACGTGCCCCACGCTGATCTCGGCCGCCCGCAGGTAGCCGAAGGTCAGGTCGTCGTCCGTCAGCGATGCCAGGATCTCGTACGCGCGGGGCCCCCACAGGCAGTAGCACGCGTAGGCGGAGGTGACGTCGGCGACCGACAGCCCGTGGCGGCGCAGCAGCGCGGCGTCGTGGACTCCGAACGCGGTGCCGGTGACGAGGCGGAACCGGTCCTCCGCCAGCCGGGTCACGGTCACGTCCGCCTCGATGCCGCCGCGCCGGTCGAGCAACTGGGTGTAGACGACCGAGCCGACCGGCCGGTCCAGGGCGTTGCCCGCGAGCCGCTCCAGGTCAGCGACAGATCCGGATATTTCCAGCTTGGCGAAGGACGTCTGATCGAACAGCCCGGCGGCGTCCCGCGTCGCCAGGCACTCCTCGCGGATCGCCGGCGACCAGACCCGGCCCGCCCAGCCCCTCGGCCGGACCTCGTCAGCCCCGGACGTGGGCGGATACCAGTTGACCCGCTCCCAACCGGCCTTCTCACCGAAGGTCGCGCCCAGTGCCTCGTGCCGCACCCAGGCGGGCGAACGGCGCAGCGGCCGGGCGGCGGTCCGCTCCTCGCCCGGATAGACGATGTCGTAATACTTGCTGTAGGAGTCCAGGGCCCTGGCGCGGGCCCAGCGGGCGGACCGGGCATGGCCGCCGAAACGGCGCACGTCCATGCCGAAGACGTCATATTCGGGAGCTCCCTCGACGATCCACTCGGCCATGACCTTGCCCACGCCGCCGGCGGCGGCCAGGCCGTGCACGCAGAAGCCGGCCGCCACCCACAGCCCGGCGACCTCGGTCTCCCCCAGCAGGAACTCCCCGTCGGGCGTGAAGGCTTCCGGCCCGTGCACGACCTTGCGGAACGCCGCCGGGTCGTCGCCGTCCCCGACCGGCTTCAGTGACGGCACCCGCCGGACCGCCGAGTCCCACGACTCGCGGAACTTCGGCATGTCGGGCGTGAAGAGGGTCCGGGGCTCGGACAAAGGCCGGTCGACGTCCCAGATCTGTGGGCTTCTGATGTAGCCGCCGACGAGGATGCCGCCGTCCTCCTCGCGGAAGTACACGATGTTGTCCGGGTCGCGGACCGTCGGCGTGTCCGCCGGGACGCCGGACGCCGGGGTAACCACGTACTGGTGCTTGATCGGAACTATCGGGATGTCGGCCCCGGCCATGCGGCCGACCACCCCGGCCGCCGCCCCCGCCGCGTTCACGACTGTCTCCGTGCGCACGACGTGCTCACCGTCCTCGCCGCGCAGCCGTACGGCACGCACGCGGCCGTCGTGGACGTCGACGCCGGCGACCTCCACGCCGGTGAAGATCCGTACGCCGAGCCTGCGGGCGCCCTCGGCCAGGGCGTGACCGAGCCGGGCCGGGTCGAGCCAGCCGTCTCCGGGCAGCCACAGCGACCCGAGGACGTCGCCCACCTCGAGCAGCGGCAGCCGGTCGAGCGTGCCCCGGGGGTCGAGCAGCTCCAGGGCGAGCCCGTACGTCTCGGCGGCCCCGGCCTGGCGCAGCAGTTCCTCCATGCGCTCGGGGGTGGTGGCCAGGCGCAGGCCGCCCACGCCGTGCCAGCCCGGATCGAGCCCGGTCAGCTCGCGCAACTCCGGGTAGAGACCGGCCGAGTACATGATCATCCGGGTCTGCGTCACGGTGGACCTGAGCTGGCCGACGAAGCCGGCGGAGTGCCAGGTCGTGCCCTCGGTGAGGTCGTGCCGTTCGACCAGGATCACGTCGGTCCAGCCGAGCCGGGCGAGGTGATAGGCGACGCTGCATCCGGCCACTCCGCCACCGATGACGACGGCGTGGGCGTCTGCGGGAAGTTGCGACATCGGTACCGTCCTGTAACACCCGGCCCAGACAATCGGATCAATGGTCTGAAGGTAGACCAAAAGGAGCCGGGCATGCCAGATCCCGTCGCAGACGCAATGGATCTCGTCACGACCTGGGCCGGGCGGCCGCTGACCTTCACGACGATCAAGGGCGGGCTCAGCCACCACATCGCCAGGGTCGACAGCGAGGACGGCGACCGCTGGCTCCTGCGGGTGCTCGACCCGCGCATCGCCGAGACCGGCCTCGGCATCCCGCTCGACCAGGAGATCGCCAACACGGTCGCCGCGGCGTCGTCCGGGATCGGCCCCCGCGTCGTCCACGTGCTGCCGGGCGTCCTCCTCCTGGAGTACGTCGACGGGGTCACCCTCGACGCCCCGGCCGTGGCCGCGCGGATCGAGCAGGTGGCGGGCGCCTGCCGCCGCCTGCACGCCGGCCCCCGCTTCGGCAACGACCTCTCGATCTTCGACAAGCTCCGCGAGTTCGTGGCGCGGTGCCGCGCCCACGGCCTGGCCCTTCCCGCCGGATACGAGGACGTGCTGCCCATCGTGGCCGACGTGGAGGCGGCGCTGGCCCGGCGACCGCTTCCCACAGTCCCCTGCCACAACGACCTGCTGGCCGAGAACCTGATCGCCACCGGCGACGGCGTCCGGATCGTCGACTACCAGCTCTCCGGCAACAACGACCCCTGTTTCGAGCTGGGGGACATCGCCGCCGAGTCCGATTTCGACCCCGACCAGGTCGTACGGCTCACGCGGGCCTATTTCGGCGACGACGAGCACGTCCCCCGGGTGCGGCTGAATCTGATCATGTCCAACCTCACCTGGACCCTCTGGTTCGTCATCCACCAGGGGCTGGTCCGCTCCGGGGCCCTGCCCGGATTCGACTACTCCGCCGAGGCCGCCGACAAGTTCGCCCAAGCCGTACGCGACCTCGGGGATCCCAGCTTCGGACGCCTGCTCGACGGCGTCCGGAAACTCCGCACCAGTTAGAGGAGGCCTCAGTGGCGCAAGCCCTCGACGACGACGCCAAACGACTGGCGGAACTCGGCTACAAGCAGGAACTGGCCCGCACCTGGAGCGGGTTCTCCAACTTCGCGATCTCCTTCTCCATCATCTCGATCCTGGCCGGGTGTTTCACCACCTTCAGCCAGGCGTGGAACAACGGCGGACCCCTTGCGATCTCCATCGGCTGGCCGCTGATCTCGGCGTTCATCCTGATCATCGGGTTCTGCATGGCGGAGCTGGTCTCCGCGTACCCCACGGCGGGCGGCATCTACTGGTGGGCCGCGAAGCTGGGCAGGCCGGTCCACGGCTGGTTCACCGGCTGGCTCAACCTGATCGGCCTGATCGCGGTGACCGCGTCGGTCGACTACGGCTGCGCGACGTTCCTGAACATCACGATCGGCCGGTTCAGCGACTCCTGGGCCAACGGCGACGCGCTGCGCCAGACGTTCCTGCTGTTCGCGATCGTCCTGGTGCTGCACGCGTTGATCAACATCTTCAGCCACCGCCTGATCTCACTGCTGCAGAACGTCTCGGTGTGGTGGCACGTGTTCGGCGCGGCGGCCGTCGTGCTGATCCTGATCTTCGGCCCGTCGAAGCACCAGAACGTGGGCTTCCTGTTCGAGACGTTCAACCACTCCGGATTCGGCGACGGCGACTCCGGCCCGGCGTTCTGGCTGTACGTGCTGCCGCTGGGCTTCCTGCTCACGCAGTACACGATCACCGGCTTCGACGCCTGCGCCCACGTGTCGGAGGAGACCCACGGCGCGGCCCGCACCGCGGCCAAGGGCCTGTGGCAGTCGATCTTCTACTCCGCGATCGGCGGCTGGATCCTGCTGCTGTCGTTCCTGTTCGCGGCCACGAACGTGGACGCCGTCGACGCCGAGGGCGGCTTCGTCGGAGCCATCTTCACCTCGTCACTGTCGTCCAGCCTCGCCACCGTCGTCTTCGGCATCTCTACGATCGGGCAGTTCTTCTGCGGCATGAGCTGCGTGACCTCGATGTCGCGGATGACGTACGCGTTCTCCCGGGACGGCGCGGTGCCGGGCTGGCGGCTGTGGTCGAAGGTCGACCGCAACCGCACGCCGGTCAACGCGATCATCGGCGGCTGCGGGGTCGCGCTGCTGATCACGCTGCCCGCGCTCTACGCGCCCGAGGGCACGACGACCCCCGTGGCGTTCCTCGCCGTGGTGTCCATCGCGGTGATCGGGCTCTACCTCGCGTTCCTCATCCCGATCTGGCTGCGCCTGCGCGCCGGGGACTCCTTCCAGCCCGGGCCGTGGACCCTCGGCCGCAAGTACAAGGCGTTGTCCTGGATCGCCGTGATCGAGATCGCGATCATCTCGATCTACTTCATCCTGCCCATCGCCCCCGCGGGCGTCCCGGGCACCAAGGACTTCACCTGGACGTCGGTGAACTACGCCCCCATCGCGGTCGGCGCCGTACTCATCGGCATCGCCCTGTGGTGGCACCTGTCCGCCAAGCACTGGTTCACCGGGCCCCGCCGTACTGTCGACGATATCGGCGAGCCCGAGCACGTGGCCTGATCTCCCCGTGTACGGCCCGCCCCACCCGGGCGGGCCGTACGCTCGTCTGGTGATCGACGACGCTGGGCGCACGCGCCGCCTTGCCGCGCTCGCCCGCACGGCCCTGGCGGCCTACGACGTGCAGGTGGCCCGCCTGACCGCGATGGCGAAGGGCTTCAACACCACCTTCCGGGTGGACGGCGCGGACGGCCGTCGTTACGTGCTCCGCGTCCAGCGCCCCGACGGCCCCAGCCCGGAGATGGTCAGGTCGGAGGCCCTGTGGCTGCGGGCCCTGCGCCGCGACACCGCGCTGGCCGTCCCCGAACCGATGCCCACCCGTACGGGCGACCTGCTGACCGTGGCCGAGCACGCGGAGGTTCCGGCGGCGCGCAGCTGCGTGCTGTACCACTGGGTGGACGGCCGATTCCTGGACTCCACGCTCACCACCGCGCACCTGCGCCGGGTGGGCGCCTTCACCGCTCACCTGCACCTGCACAGCGCCGGGTGGACGGTGCCGGCCGGTTTCACCCGGGGACGCGTCGACGCCGTCACCGAGCTGAGCCGCCGCACCGCGACCCCGCCACAGGAGGAGGCCGAGCAGGCGGCACGCCTGGTGGAGCGGGTGCATTCGGCGGCGGGCGCCGAGATCGTCCATATGGTGACGGACCGCGTCCGGCGCGTCCGTGACGCCCTGGGCCACGGCCCGGACGCCTACGGGCTGATCCACGGCGACCTGCACCAGGAGAACTATCTCTTCCACCGCGGCGAGGCCCGCGCCATCGACTTCGACGACTGCGGGTACGGCCACTTCGTCTACGACCTGGCCGTGACCGCGAGCGAACTCGCCCACCTGCCACACGCCGCGGATCTGCGTGCCGCCCTGCTCGCGGGATACCGCGCCGTACGGCCGCTGCCCGCGAGCCACGAGGACGCGATCGGGGACTTCACGGCGTTGCGCCGGCTCCAGCTCACGCTGTGGGTGTTGCAGGAACGGGCACAGCCGATGTTCCGCGACGACTGGCGGGATCGGGTGACCCGCGGCCTGGAGAGCGCGGCCCGGGCCCTGTGACCGCCGGCGTCAGGAGGCCTCGAACGCCTCCGCGACGACTCTGCGGGTCTCCTCCATGGAGGCCCGTCCGAGCTCGCGGGCGATCGAGGTCATCTCCACGTCGGGCATGCCACAGGGGACCGCGAGGTCCCACGGCGTGAGGTCGCCGTCCACGTTGAGCGCGAAGCCGTGGCTGGTGACCGACCGGCTCGACCGCATGCCGATCGAGACGATCTTCCGCCCGGTGTCCCGGGTCCATACACCGGTGAGCAGCTCCGATCCGGGCGGGGTGTCGCGGCGCTCGGCCGGGACGCCGAGCGTGCCCAGCGCCTCGACCAGCCGCAGCTCGACCTCGCGGATGTAGTCGACCACGCCCTCGCCGTCTCGCAGCTTCACGATGAGATAGCCGACGAGCTGCCCGGGCCCGTGATAGGTGAGCTGGCCGCCGCGACCCGTCGGCACCACGGGGATGCCGGCCGACGGGTCGGGCAGGTGGGTCTCCAGCGTCCGCTTGCCGACCGTGAAGACCGGCGGATGACTGAGCAGCCACAAGGTGTCGGGCCGCGCGTCGTCCTGCCGTTCCTCGACCAGCGCGGCCATGCGCTCCATGGCCTTCTCGTAGTCGACCAGGTCGTCCTGGACCAGCGTCAGGGGCCGTTGCCGCATCATCGCTCACCTCTCCTGATGTGAGCATAAACGGGCCCGCGCGGCCGCGTGCCGCCTACCTGCGCCCGTACGAGTAGTCGTAGCCCGGGGCGGAAGCGGCCGGGGCCTTGGGGAACAGCACCCACATGATGAGGTAGGCCACGAACTGCGGACCCGGCAAGATGCAGGACAGCAGGAACAGCACCCGCACGACCGTCGGCGACATGCCGTACCGGTCCGCGATCCCCCCGCAGACGCCAGCGATGATCTTGTGCTGCCTCGATCGGTACATCGATCGGCTCCTTTCGTCATCCGGTTCAACGGACGGCGTCGGAAGACACGTTCCACGAGGAACCCTGAGAAAACCCCGATCCCCCGACCCTGAGGTAACAGGGACCTACCCGCGCTGCCAGGGCGCGCCCGGTACGACCAGCGGGCCGCCCGTGACCGGGTCCGGCACGACGACCGACGTGAGCCCGAAGACCTCGTGGACCAGATCGGCGGTGATGACGTCGCTCGGTGCGCCCTGGGCGACGATTCGTCCCGCCTTCATGGCGATGAGGTGGTCGGCGTAGCGGGCGGCCTGGTTGAGGTCGTGCAGGACGACGACGACGGTCCGGCCGCGCTCGCGGTTGAGCTGCCGGACCAGGTCGAGCACCTCGACCTGGTGCGCGATGTCGAGGTATGTCGTCGGCTCGTCAAGCAGCAGGAGGTCGGTGTCCTGGGCGAGGGCCATCGCGATCCAGGCCCGCTGCCGCTGGCCGCCGGACAGCTCGTCGACCAGCCGCTCCGCGAGATCGCCGGTCGCGGTGCGGTCCATCGCCTCGCCGACGGCCTTCTCGTCCGCCTCCGTCCACTGCTGCCACCACTTGTGGTGTGGCTGCCGCCCGCGGGTCACCAGTTCGGAGACCGTGATCCCCTCCGGCGGCACCGGGGTCTGCGGCAGCAGCCCGATCTCCTGGGCGACCCGTCTCGTGGGGATGCGTGCCAGCTCGGTGCCGTCCAGCAGGACCGAGCCGCGCCGCGGCTTGAGCAGCCGGCCCAACGCGCGCAGGAGGGTGGACTTGCCGCACGCGTTGGGCCCGATGATGACGGTGACCTGCCCGTCCGGGATCTCCAGGTCGAGGCCGTCCACGACCGTGCGGTCCTCGTACGTGAGCACGAGCCCCTCGGCCCTCAGGCGGTTGCCGGTCATGCGGTGCCTCCGGAACGGCTGCGAGTGCGGACGATCAGCCACATCAGATACGGGGCGCCCACCGCCGCGGTGAACACGCCGACCGGCAGCTCGATCGGGGAGAACAGCTTGCGGGCCAGCAGATCCGCGATGGTCACGATCAGGGCGCCGGTCAGCGCGGAGCCGATCAGGGGGATCTGTGCGGTGCGGGTGAGGCGGCGGGCGATCTGCGGGGCGAGCAGCGCGACGAAGTCGACCGGGCCTGCCGCGGCCGTCGCCACCGATGCCAGGACGACGCCGAGGACGGTCAGGCACAGGCGGACCCGGCCGAGCCGTACGCCGAGAGCGGTCGCCGTGTCGTCGTCGAACGACACCGTGCGCTGGGCCCGGGCCGCCCAAAGCAGCGCCGGCGTCAGCACGAGCAGGATCGAGGCGAGCGGTAGGGCATGGTCATAGCCGCGACCGTTGAGCGATCCGGTGAGCCAGACCTTGGCCTGCTGGGCCACCAGGTAGTCGCCCTTGGTGAGGAACAGCTGGGTCAGGGAGCCGAGGGCCACCGAGATGCCGATGCCGATGAGCACGAAGCGGGCGGCGTGCAGGCCCCTGCGCCAGGCGAAGACGTAGACCAGCGCCGCAGCGGCCAGGCCGCCGAGGATCGAGACGTACGGCAGGGTGGTGTGCGCGGTGACGCCGAAGGTCATCGCGGCGACGGTCGCCGCGCCCGCGCCCTGTGTCACACCGATCACGTCCGGACTGGCGAGCGGGTTGCGTGCCACGGTCTGGATGAAGGATCCGGCGACGCCGAAGGCGGCGCCGGCGAGCAGACCGACCACGAGGCGGGGCATCCGCAGGGTGCCGACCACGAACTCGTCGCGGCTCGGCTGCCCCCCTTTAAAGGCAGAGGAGAGCACGCGGACGACCTCCCTGGGATCGACGAAGGACTCACCGACGCACAGATAGACGACGGCGGTCACCGCGAGCACCGCGCCGAGCACGGTGGCGACGAGGGTCGCTCTGCGGTGCAGCAGGAAGCTGCCCCGCCCCGCGCGCAGGACGGAAAAACCGGTGGGGCGCACGGTCACGCCGCCACCACCGCCTTCCTGCGTACCAGTGCGATCAGGAACGGTACGCCGAGCAGTGCGGTCATGACGGCCACCGGCACCTCCGAGGGCGGGAAGACGACGCGGCCGAGGACGTCCGCGACCAGGAGCATCACGGGACCGAGCAGGGCCGCCGTGGGAAGGACCCAGCGGTGGTCCGTGCCCACGAGCGCTCGCGCGATGTGCGGGACGGCCAGGCCGGTGAAGGCGATCGGACCGGCGGCGGCGACCGCGACGCCGGTCAGGACGGTGGCGCCGAGACCTCCGAGGATCCGCAGCAGGGGGACGTTGTGGCCGAGCCCCTTGGCCACGTCCTCTCCGAGCGCGAGCGCGTCGAGCCCCCGGGCCATCGCGGCGACCAGCAGCAGCCCCGCGAGGAGGAACGGCCAGGTCTGACCGGCGATCTCAGCGCTCCGGCCGCTGATCGAGCCGACATGCCAGAACCGGAACTCGTCCAGGGCCTCGGCGTCGGTCGTCACGATGCCGGAGACCACGGAGGCGAGCAGGGCGTTCATCGCGGTGCCGGCCAGGGCGAGCTTGACCGGGGTGGCGCCGCCGCGCCCGCCGCTGGCGATGATGTAGACGGCGACCGCCGCGATCCCCGCGCCCGCGAAGGCGAACCACACATAACCGCTCAGCGAATGCACTCCGAGGAACGCGATCGCGCACACCACGCCCACCGAGGCGCCCTGGCTGACGCCCAGGATGCCGGGCTCGGCGATGGGGTTACGGGTGATGCCCTGCATGACCGTGCCGGCCACGGCGAGGGCGACGCCGACCATCACCCCGATGAGGGTGCGCGGCACCCGCAACGACCGTACGACCTGGGCGTCGTCGCTGCCGCCGCCGTGCACCAGGGCGTCCACCACCACGCTCGGCGCGATCTGGCGGCTGCCCACCGCGAGGCTGAGCAGCACGGCGAGGACCAGCAGTCCGGCGAGGGCCAGCAGGAGCGCGCCCCCGGCCGTCGGGCCGATGCGGCGTCGGGTGGCACGGGTCATTCGTTCGCTTTCTCGGAGCCGGTGAGGGACCGCGTGCGCCTATCCGGCGAGGTACCTCTCCAGATCCCCGACGACCTCCATGGCGGCGGTGACACCGAGGCCGAGATACCAGGTCTCGTCCGGGACCTCGTAGGCGTGCCCGGCCTTGACCGCCTTGAGGTTCTTCCACAGCGGATTGCCCTGGACCGCCGACTTGTCAGTGGCCTTCGGATCGCCGTAGACACCGGTGAAGATGACGTCCGCGTCCGCCTGGTCGATGTTCTCCGCGCTCACCTCCGCGGCGAGGTCGGGGATGTTCTGGTTGGCCGGGCGCGGGATGCCGGCGTCCTGGAGGATGGTGCCGATGAAGGAGGCGTTGGCGTAGAGCCGGATCACGCCGTCGGGCAGGAAACGCACCATCGAGACGACGGGCTTGTCGTCGCCCAGCTTCGCGCCGAGGTCCTTCACCTTGCGGTCGTACTCGGCGAGTTTCGCCTTGGCCTCCTCGGTCTTGTCGAGGGCGGCCGCGTTGAGGAGGTAGTTCTCCTTCCAGGTGAAGCCGGGACGGATGGAGAACACGGTCGGGGCGATCTTCGACAGCTCGTCGTACTGGTCGGCGGCGCGCAACTGGCTGCCGAGGATCAGATCCGGGCGCAGCCCGGCGATCGCCTCCAGGTTGAGGTTGTTGATGGTGCCGACGTTCTTCGGAGTGCCGGCGTCCTGCTTCAGATAGGACGGCAGTTCGGGAGACCCCTCGCTGGGCGCGAAGCCGACCGGCTTGACGCCCAGGGACACGACGTTGTCGAGCTCTCCGACGTCCAGGACGACGACCCGCGTGGGCGGGGCCTTGATCTCGGTCGTGCCCATGGCGTGGGTGACGGTGCGCGGCCACTCGCCCGGTTTGGCGGCGGTGCCCATCGCGGCGGTCTTCTCCGCGGCGGTGCCGAAGTCCTTGCCGCCCTTGGCGACGGCCTTCTTGGCGGCCTCGGCGGGCGTGCCCGCGTCCGCGCCGGGGCCGGAGGAGGCGCCGCAGGCAGCCAGTGAGAGTGCGACCGCGACGGCGCCGATACCGAGACCGATACCGCGGTGCCGGAGAAACATACAGGGCTCCCTGCCGAGACACTATTAGGTAAGCCTTACCTTATAGGGATCTCTCCTCGTTTCATCAAGCCCGAAAAGTGTGGTTATGGTCACTGAAGCCGTCCAGCGCGAATCTCGCTGGTGATCTTCCTCCGGGAGAGGGCATATAGGGAGGCAAAAGACCGTCCTTGGAGTCTCATATGGATATAGCGACCCTGCAGGCGCAGACCCGCCTGTACCTGCGCCAGAAGATCACCGTGATGGTGAACAGGTACGTCGTCCATGTGGCTCTCCCCGACGGTTCGGAAGGCGAGGTCGTGGCCTTCGCCGAGCAGAAGCGGATGGCCCTCAAGGAGCAGGTGACGCTCTACACCGACGAGTCCCGGCAGGCGACGCTGGCCGGGTTCAAGGCGCGCAAGGTCCTGGACCTCGCCGGCGAGTACGACGTGGTGGACGACGCCGGGAACCCCGTCGGGACGTTCCGCAAGGATTTCGGCCGGTCGCTGCTCCGCTCGACCTGGCACCTTCAGCAGCCGGGACTGCCGACGCTGACCGGGCAGGAACGGAACCTGGCGGTCGCCCTGTTACGCCGGTTCTCGGACTCGCTGGAGTGGCTGCCCTACCACTTCGACTTCAGCATCGGCGCCTCGATCGCGTTCACCGTGGACCGCAGGTGGGGCCTGCGCGACCGGTACGCCATCGAGATCCGCGACCCGCGCCTCGACCGCCGCCTGGTCATCGCCATGGCGGTGGCGCTCGACGCCCTGCAGTCCCGGTAGATCTCAGGGGATTACGGCGACAGGTGAGCCTGTTATAGTCAGCGACAAGCCGTATGGTTCTGGCTCCGCGGTCTGGTGACCGCCAGTGAACACTGATGAGCCCATACGCGCATCACATGTATTCCGCGAGCATCTCGCAGCCAACGGCCGAAGCATCACGGGCCCGACAGGCGCTGAGACGCTGCGCCTGCTCCGGCCGGACCGGCCATTTCCCCCATCAGCATGCACCCGCACATCCCAGACCCAAGGAGTTCCATGACCACCACCACTCTCAGCGTTCCCAAGCCGCGCAGCGTTTCCCGCACCACGCCGGCCCGTACGAAGAACACCCGAACCACCGAGGTCACCGGCCTGCTCGACCGGGCGGGCAGGAACACGGTGATCCGGACGAACGGCTACCTGCCCGGCCCGAAGGACGTGACCGTCCCGGCCGCGCTCGCGGACGCGCTCGACCTGCGCCGCGGCGACCACGTCCGCGGCATCGCCCAGAACGGCATGCTCACCGCCGTCACGGTCGTGAACGACGAACCCGTGAACACCGCGCGGCCTCACTTCGCCGACCTCGTGCCGATCTACCCCCACGAGCGGCTGCGCCTGGAGACGACGCGCAACGTGCTGGCCACGCGGGTCATCGACCTGTTCGCACCGATCGGCAAGGGCCAGCGCGGCCTGATCGTCGCCCCGCCGAAGGCCGGCAAGACGATGTTCCTCAAGGCCGTCGCGAACGCGATCACGACCAACCACCCCGAATGCCACCTCATGGTCGTCCTGGTGGACGAGCGGCCCGAGGAGGTCACCGACATGCGCGAGTCGGTCCGGGCCGAGGTGATCGCCTCGACCTTCGACCGTGCGCCGCAGGACCACATCACCGCGGCCGAACTCGCCGTCGAGCGGGCCAAGCGGCTCGTGGAGGCGGGCCGCGACGTGGTCGTGCTCATCGACTCGATCACCCGCCTCGGCCGGGCGTACAACGTGGCCGCGCCGAACGGCGGGCGCCTCCTCACGGGCGGCATGGACGCCCGCGCCCTGCACCAGCCCAAGAAGTTGCTCGGCGCCGCCCGCAACATCGAGGACGGCGGCTCCCTCACGATCCTCGCCACCGCACTGGTGGAGACCGGCTCGAAGATGGACGACAACCTCTTCGAGGAGTTCAAGAGCACCGGCAACATGGAGCTGAAGCTGAGCCGGAGCCTGGCCGACCGCCGCGTCTTCCCCGCCGTCGACGTCGTGGCCTCCGGCACGCGCCGCGAGGAACTTCTGCTCCACCCCGCGGAGCAGCCGCTGGTCTGGCGGCTGCGCCGGGCGTTGCAGGACCAGGAGGGGTTCGAACGCTTCCTCACCTCGATGAAGAACACCGGCTCGAACGCCGAACTCCTCCTGGCCCTGGCGAAGGGCTAGATCCCGATCGGATGCCAGACGGTCTTGGTCTCCAGGAATGCCGTCATCCGCTCGATGCCGGGGTCGGCGAGCCAGTCCACACGATCGGCCGGCGGCCGGAGCACCCGCTTGAGGTTCTCCGCGGCCAGTTCCTCACACGTGACGGCCAGCTCGGGGTCGGCGCCCGTCAGGTCGATGCCGTTGACGTCCATGTGGCCCGCGAGCCAGGGGGCGATCTCGGCGGCCGAGCCGGTGAGGATGTTCACCACCCCGCCCGGCAGGTCGGAGGTCGCCAGCACCTCGGCCAGCGTGATCGCCGGCAGCGGCGCGCGCTCGGAGGCGACCACCACGCAGGTGTTGCCGGTCACGATCACCGGCGCGATCACGCTGACCAGTCCCAGCAGCGGTCCCGCCGGCGGGGCCACCACCGCGACCACGCCCGTCGGCTCCGGGCTCGACAGGTTGAAGTACGGCCCGGCCACCGGATTGGCCGACCCGAGGACCGCGCCGATCTTGTCGGACCAGCCCGCGTACCAGACCAGCCGGTCGACCGCGGCGTCCACCAGCTCGCCGGCCTTCTTGACCCCCACGCCGTCGGCGTCGGCGACCTCGGCGGCGAACTGGGCGCGGCGACCCTCCAGCATCTCGGCGATCCGGTACAGGATCTGGCCCCTGTTGTACGCCGTGGCGCCCGACCAGCCGGGGAACGCCTTCCGCGCGGCCGAGACCGCGTCCCTGGCGTCCTTGCGCGAGGCCCTGGCCGCGTTGGCGAGGAAGTCGCCCTTGGAGGAGGTCACGACATACGACCTTCCGCTCTCCGAACGCGGGAACGCGCCGCCGATGAACAGCTTGTACGTCTTGCGCACGCTCAACCGTTCGGTGCGCTCACTCATCGAAGGTTCCAATCTCCAGAGGACGGGCCGGCTGATAGGTCTGGCCGCACCGGCACACGCCGCCGCGGTGCGCGAACCAGCCGTGCCGTACGGCGAAGCGGCGGGAGCGGCGGCCCCGGGAGAAGCCCTCCCCGGCCCCCGCGTGGGCCCGCCGCACCAGGCGGCGGCGCTGCCCGTCGTCGCACCTGCCGGACGGGCGGCCGGAGGGATGATCACACCGCAAGGTAGGCCTCCAGACCGTGGCGTCCGCCCTCACGGCCGTAGCCCGACTCCTTGTAGCCGCCGAACGGCGAGGTCGGATCGAACCGGTTGAACGTGTTGGACCAGACGACGCCGGCCCGCAGCCGGGACGCCATCCACAGCATGCGCGAGCCCTTCTCGGTCCACACGCCGGCCGACAGCCCGTACGGCGTGTTGTTGGCCTTCTCCACCGCCTCGGCGGGGGTGCGGAAGGTCAGCACCGAGAGCACCGGCCCGAAGATCTCCTCCCGGGCGATGCGGTGCGACTGGGCCACGCCGGTGAAGACGGTGGGCGGGAACCAGTAACCGCGGTCGGGGATCGGGCAGGCGGGCGACCACCGCTCGGCGCCCTCGGCCTCCCCGGCCTCCGACAGCTCGCGGATCTTGGCGAGCTGCTCGGCCGAGTTGATCGCGCCGATGTCGGTGTTCTTGTCCAGCGGATCGCCGAGCCTCAGCGTGCCGAGGCGCCGCTTGAGCGCCTCCAGCAGCTCTGCGGCGACCGACTCCTGCACCAGCAGCCGCGACCCGGCGCAGCAGACGTGGCCCTGGTTGAAGAAGATGCCGTTGACGATGCCCTCGACGGCCTGGTCCAGCGGCGCGTCCTCGAACACGATGTTGGCGGCCTTGCCGCCGAGCTCCAGCGTGAGCTTCTTGCGGGTCCCCGCGAGGCTCCTCGCGATGAGGCGGCCGACCTCGGTCGAACCGGTGAAGGCGACCTTGTCCACGCCGGGGTGGTTCACGAGCGCGGCGCCCGTCTCGCCCGCGCCGGTGACGATGTTGACGACCCCCGGCGGCAGGTCGGCCTGGCGGCAGATGTCGGCGAACGCCAGCGCGGTCAGCGGCGTGGTCTCGGCCGGCTTGAGCACGACCGTGTTGCCGCAGGCCAGCGCGGGCGCGATCTTCCAGGCCAGCATGAGCAGCGGGAAGTTCCACGGGATGACCTGCCCGGCCACGCCCAGCGGACGGGGGTTCTCACCGAACCCGGCGTACGCCAGCTTGTCGGCCCAGCCGGCGTAGTAGAAGAAGTGGGCGGCGACCAGCGGGAGGTCCACGTCGCGGGACTCCCTGATCGGCTTGCCGTTGTCGAGCGTCTCCAGGACGGCCAGCTCACGCGCCCGTTCCTGGATGATCCGGGCGATCCGGAACAGGTACTTGGCCCGCTCCGCGCCCGGCATGGCCGACCACACGGGGAACGCCTTGGCCGCGGCCTGGACCGCGCGGTCGACGTCGGCCTCCCCCGCCCACGCGACCTCCGCGAGCACCTCCTCGGTGGCCGGGTTGACGGTCTTGTGGCGCTCCTCGCCCTGCGGCTCGACCCACTCGCCGTTGATGAACAGGCCGTGCGACGGCCGGATGTCGACGATGTCCCGCGACTCGGGCGCGGGTGCGTATTCGAACATGCCTCAGTCCAGCCCTCAGTCCAGCGTGAAGTAGTCGGGACCGGCGTACCGGCCGGTGGCCATCTTCTGCCGCTGCATGAGCAGGTCGTTCAGCAGCGAGGAGGCGCCGAGACGGAACCAGTCGGCGTGCAGCCAGTCCGGTCCGGCGGTCTCGTTGACCAGCACCAGATACTTGATCGCGTCCTTGGTGGTGCGGATGCCGCCCGCGGGCTTCACGCCCACCTTGCGGCCGGTCGCGGCCAGGAAGTCGCGCACGGCCTCCAGCATGACGAGCGTCACCGGGAGGGTCGCGGCAGGCGACACCTTGCCGGTCGAGGTCTTGATGAAGTCCGCCCCGGCGATCATCGCGAGCCAGGAGGCCCGCCGCACGTTGTCGTACGTCGCGAGCTCGCCGGTCTCCAGGATCACCTTCAGATGCGCGTCGCCACACGCTTCCTTGGTGGCGACGATCTCCTCGTACACCTTGAGGTAGTCGCCGGCGAGGAACGCGCCGCGGTCGATGACCATGTCGATCTCGGCTGCTCCGGCGGCCACGGCGAGGGACGTCTCGGCGACCTTCACCTCCAGGGAGGACCGGCCGCTGGGGAACGACGTGGCGACGGAGGCCACCTTCACGCCGGATCCGGCGAGGGCCTCCACGGCGGTCGCCACCAGGTCGGGGTAGACGCAGACGGCGGCGACCGGCGGCACCGACGCGTCCGCGGGGTCGGGCCGCACCGCCTTGGCGCACATCGCCCTGACCTTGCCGGGGGTGTCCGCGCCTTCCAAGGTGGTGAGGTCGACCATTCCGATGGCCATGTCGATGGCCTGCTTCTTGGCGGTCGTCTTGATGGATCGCGTGCCCAGCATCGCGGCCCGGGCGTCCGCCCCGACCCGGTCGACCCCGGGAAGTCCATGCAAGAACGCCCGCAGCGTCGAGGGTGAGGAGGCGACCTCCGCGAGCGGAGTAGTCATAGTTGGCACGAGACCAGCATCCCCGACCAGTCGGAATGATTCCAAACCCGGGGATCCCGGCGTCCCTAAGGCATCGCCTTACCCGCCTTAGAAGTCCTATGCCGTAAGGCCGTGCCAGAGATAGGGCATCCGCCCGATGTGCCGCACCACGCCTTAGACCGAACCTTGAGGAGTACGGAAAGAGACCCGAAACAAGGAGACACAGCGATGGGTCCCGAACTGCACTACCAGGTAATGATCAGCCGGGCGACCGAGCTCCAGGAGGAGGCC
The DNA here is from genome assembly GCF_014892245.1 of Microbispora sitophila. NCBI lineage: Bacteria > Bacillati > Actinomycetota > Actinomycetes > Streptosporangiales > Streptosporangiaceae > Microbispora > Microbispora sitophila. Next base: position 98,168 of record NZ_JADBGC010000013.1, read on the forward strand.
GCCGACCACCGCCGCGCCCGCCAGGCGCAGGCGGGCAGGAAGGCTCAGCAGCGCTCCGGCCAGCGCCGGCTGCGTGCGGCCTTCGGCAAGCTCCGCACCTCATGAGACGCGTACGAAGGCCCGGCCGGACCCTCCCTCCCGGCCGGGCCTTTGAGCCGCCATGACGACGCGGTGACGACAGCGTGACGCGTGCCATGAAAAATCATGCGAAGCCACGCAAAGGGTCATGACATGCTTGAGGACATGACACGCCGGGCGGTGAGCCCCGTCTTCGTCGGGCGGGGCGCGGAGCTTGAAACCCTGGGCGAGGCCTACGACCAGGCCAGAAAGCAGATCACCGCGGCGGTGCTCATCGGCGGCGAGGCGGGCGTGGGGAAGACCCGCCTCGCCGGCCGGTTCGCCGAGCAGGCCGTACAGGACGGCGCCCACGTGCTTGTCGGGGGCTGCGTGGAGCTGTCCGCCGAGGGGCTGGCCTACGCGCCGTTCACCGCCGCGCTGCGGCAGCTCGTCCGGGAGTGCGGCGCGGCCGAGGTCGCCGCCCTGCTGCCCGACGGCGCCGCCCGCGACCTGGCCAGGCTGCTGCCCGAGTTCGGCGAGCCGAGTGGCGACGGGGAGACCGAGTCGGCCCGCGCCCGACTGTTCGAGCTGATCCTCGCCCTGCTCGAGCGCCTCGCCGAGCGGCGGCCGGTGGTGCTCGTCATCGAGGACATCCACTGGGCGGACCGCTCCAGCCGGGACCTCATCGCCTTCCTCAGCCGCAACATCAGGTCGGCTCCCGTCCTGATGGTCATGACGTACCGCTCGGACGAGTTGCACCGCACCCATCCCCTGCGGCCGGTGCTGGCCGAGCTGGGGCGGGTCGACGGCGTGGTTCGGGTGGACCTGCCCCGCTTCACCCAGGACGAGGTCGCCGCGCAGATGGCCGGGATCCTCGGGGTGACCCCCGAGTTCGCCAGGGTGGACCGGGTCTTCGAACGCAGCGGCGGCATCCCGCTGTTCGTGGAGGCGCTGCTCGACTGCGGCGACGAGTGCTCGTTCCCCGACTCGCTGCACGACCTGATCATCGGCTCGGTGGAGCGGCTGCCCGAGGAGACCCAGCGGGTGCTCCGGGTCGCCGCCGCCGGTGGCGTACGCGTCGGGCACGGCCTGCTCGCGGCGGTCAGCGGCCTGTCCGACGTGGACCTGGAGAACGCGCTGCGGCCGGCCATCGCGGCCAACGTGCTGCAGGTGGCCGACGGCGGGGCGTACGCGTTCCGGCACGCGCTGATCCGCGAGGCGGTCCACGACGAGCTGCTGCCCGGCGAGCACGCGCGGATGCACGCGCGGTACGCCGAGGAGATCGACCGCGACCGCACCCTGGTGCCCCCGGGCCGGGCGGCCATCGAGATCGCCCACCACTGGTACTCGGCCCGCGACGACCTGTGGGCGCTGATCTCGGCCTGGGAGGCGGCCGAGAAGGCGGCCAAGTCGTTCGCCTACACCGAGCAGGTCCAGCTCCTCGAACGCGTGCTGACCCTGTGGGACAAGGTTCCCGACGCCGCCGAGCGCATCGGCCACGACCACTGCACGGTGCTCGAGCGGGCCTCCGAGGCGGCGTACGTCAGCGGCGACATGGAGCAGAGCCTCAAGTACGTGCGCGGCGCGCTCGCCGAGCTGGACGAGCGGACCTCCCCCGAGCGGGTGGCCGAACTGCTGGTGCGCATGGGGAACATCAAGTCGCAGAAGGGCAAGCCCGGCGGCCTGGATGACCTGCGGCGCGCCGAGCGGCTGGTCCCGCTGCCCGGCGACATCCGCACGCTCGTGCTGACCCGGCTGGGCACCGTGCTGATCAACTCGGACGAGATCGTCGAGGGCACCGCGCTCACCCAGGAGGCATTGCGCATCGCCCGCGAGACGGGCGACAAGGTCCAGGAGGCCGACCTCCTGATCAACCTCGCGCTCGGCCACTCCATCGACGGCGACCTGGAGACCGCGTTCGCGACCAACGAGCGGGCACTGGAGATCGGGACCCGGCTCGACGCACCGCGGATCATCCTGCGTGCCCTGGCGAACAACGTCGACGCCCTCGACAACCTCGGCCGCTCGGAGGAGGCCGTGGCACTCGCCCTCAAGGGCGAGAAGCTCGCCCGGCGGTACGGCAGGTTCCGCCAGCACGGGGTGTTCATCGCCAACAACCGGGCGGAGGCGCTGGAGTCGCTCGGCCGGTGGGACGAGGCCGTCGAGGTCATCGAGCGGGCCATGACGATGGGACCGACCCTGCGCAACCGGTGGCACATGCTGCGCGTCCGGGCCGACATCGCGATCGCGCGCGGCGAGGAGGACCTGGCGCAGGACATCCTCACCGAGGTCGGCGCCTTCTCCCCACACCGGGACGAGCAGACGCAGGAGTGGACGAACAACACCCGCCTGGTCCTCGCCTGGCACATGCTGCGCGGCGAGCCGCTGACGGCCCTCGACGTGCTGGAGGCGGCGCTTGACGACCCGCCGCTGTCGCGCAAGGCGATGCTCGCCGGGCGGCTGCTCGCCTCGGTCCGGTATGTCTGCGACGCGGCGGCTCCGGTCGCCCCCGACCGGGTGGCTCCTGTGCGGGAGCTGGGCGACCGTCTGGCCGTCAACCTGGGCGACGGGCCGGTGAACGAGGCGTTCGGGCTGGTCTACCGGGGCGAGTTCGACGCCGCGGCCGAGGCGTGGCAGCGGCTGGGCCGTCCGTACGTCCGGGCCAAGGCGCTGCTGCACGGGGCCATGGCCGCCGCCGCGAGCGGCGACCGCGAGGGGGCCTCGGCACGTCTGCGTGAGGCCTGCCCGCTCGCGGTCGCGCTGCGCGCCACCCCCCTGGTCACCCAGATCGAGACGCTGGCCCGCCGCGTCGGCTCACCTCTCTCCGACGCCACGCCGTCCGAGCCCGTACGGCAGGCCGATCTGACCCCCCGCGAGCTGGAGGTGCTGCGCCTGGTGGCGGCCGGGCGCAGCAACCGGGACATCGCGGCCGAGCTGTTCATCTCGGCCAAGACCGTCAGCGTGCACGTGTCGAACATCCTGCCCAAGCTGGGCGTGTCGACCAGGGGAGAGGCCGCCGCCGCGGCCCACCGCCTGTCCCTCCTCGATTAGGCGAACGGGACTCAGGCGAGCGGGACTCAGGCGAACAGCGGCTCGGCCAGCAGCAGCACGCCGAACACGGCGAACGCGGCGGCCGCGCCGTACTTGATCCACTTCTCTGGCAGGCGCGCGCCGAGGAACCGGCCGACCAGGATGGCCAGCGCGTCGGCGGCGACCATGCCCACGGTCGAGCCGACCCACGTGCCGAACCAGCCGTGCTGGGTGGCCAGCGTGATGGTGGCGAGCATGGTCTTGTCGCCCAGCTCGCTGAGGAAGAACGCCACGGCGACGGCGATGAACGCGTTGCGGGTGGTCCGGGCCGCCTTGCCCTTCTCCTCCTCGGTGAGTTCGTCGCCGCGCAGGGTCCACGCCGCGAAGGCGAGGAACGCGAGGCCCGCGATGATCGAGATGGCGGTGGTGGGGAGTGCGTCGCCCACGATCCTGCCGAGGCCGACGCTGAAGAGGTGGACGAGCGCGGTCGCGGCGGTGATGCCGGCCAGCACCGGCCCCGTCTTGAAGCGGGTCGCGAAGGTCAGGGCCATGAGCTGGCTCTTGTCGCCCAGCTCGGCCACGAAGATGACGACGAGTGAGATCCAGAGGGCTTGCACGGGGTCGCCTTCCTACAGGGGAGGTGCGACCGGGCCGCCGTACGACACCCGGGGAGTTCGGGCACGACTTCGGCCCGGCAGCATGTGGTCATGACTGTCGGGCCGAAGGTCTCGTCCGCCACGAGGGCTCCACGACCGGGCGGACGAACCGCCAGTGTGTCGATCAGTGGATTCTGGACTACTCCCCTTCGGTGTTCTCCGAGTTTATCCGAGCTAAAGACTCGCTCCCACCAGCACGGGTTCGTTGACGAGCCACACCCCGAACTTCTCGTGCACGCCGTCGCGCACCTCGCGGGCCAGCGCCAGCAACTCGGCCGCGCCCGCCTCGCCGGAGGGGTTGGTGAGGGCCAGCGTGTGCTTGGTCGAGATGCGGGCCCGGCCCTTCTCGTAGCCCTTGGGGAACCCGGCGTTCTCGATCAGCCACGCCGCCGGCACCTTGACCGTGCCGTCGGGCAGGTCCCAGCGCGGATGGCCGGGGGCCCGCAGCGCCAGGGCGGCCGCCTCCTCCGGGCCGAGCACGGGGTTGGTGAAGAACGACCCCGCGCTGCGCGTGTCCGGGTCGTCGGGGTCGAGCACCATGCCCTTGCCCCGCCGCAGCTCCAGCACCGCCTCCCGCGCGTCGGCCAGCGGCACCCGCGCGCCGATCTCCACCCCGAGCCGGGCGGCGAGCTCCCGGTACGCCACGGGCCCCGACAGCGGGGAGCGCTCCAGGGCGTAGGTGACGGCCAGCACCACGTGCCGGCCGGGGTCGTGCTTGAACGCGCTGTCCCGGTAGGCGAAGCCGCACTCGGCCGCCGTGAGGTCCCCCACCTCGCCGGTCACCCGGTCGTACACGCGGACGGCGGCGACGGTCTGCGAGACGTCCTGCCCGTACGCGCCGACGTTCTGGATCGGGGTGGAGCCCACCAGCCCGGGAACGCCCGACAGGCACTCGACCCCCGACCAGCCCTCGGCCACGCAGCGGGCGACCAGGGCGTCCCAGTCCTCCCCCGCCTGCACGATGACCAGCGCACGCCCGTCCTCGACCGCGACGTCGACGCCCCGGGTGGCGACGCGCACCACGAGCCCGTCGAACCCGTCGTCGGACACCACGAGGTTGCTGCCGCCGCCGAGCACCAGCACGGGCTCGCGCTCACGGTCGGCCTCGGCCACGGCCGCGACCAGCTCGTCCTGCGTCTGCGCCTGCGTGAACGCCCGGGCCGGTCCGCCCGTACGCAGGGTGGTGTACGGGGCGAGCGGCACCCCTGCCAACCGGTCAGCCATCGGTCTCCTCGCACCCGGAACATGCCGACGAACAGGATAGCTATCCGCGGTCCTCGCGCTCCGCCTCGGCGATCGACTCGTCGACCCTCGAGGTGGCCGAACTGCCGTCCCACAACAGCTGGGAGGCGACCACCGACGGCTCGCCCGAGGGGGTCAGTGCGGTCTCGATCGTCCCACCGGGAGCGACGTCCCGCTTGACCTCGGTGATCTCTTCCGGGCCCGCGGCTGCGGCGGCCTCCCTGGCGTTCCGCGCCCGTGGGCGCGGCATCGCGCCGCCGTGGGCGTCGCCGGCCTTGCCGGGGTCCTGGGTCTCCGCGGCGACGCCGGCGGCGTCGCCGTGCTCCCGCTGGGTGGTGACCGGCTCGTTCTTCGCTTCGATGTCTCGCTCGCTCACGATCCGACCGCTACCCAGCACCGCCACGGCCAATCGGGCCGGCCGGGAGGGGGCGCTCAGGAGAGCTGGACCACCGCGCGGGCCTTGGACAGGACGCGGGCGTCGCCGGACCTCGCGGTCAGCGCGACGACGACGCGCTTGTCCTCACGCTTGTCCTCGACGACCCCGCTGATCGTGATCGTCGCGCCGTTGTCGTCGTCCGGCACCACGACCATGGACGAGAACCGCACGCCGTACTCCACCACCGCGCCGGGGTCGCCCGCCCAGTCCGTCACGAACCGGCCGCCCTGCGCCATCGTGTACATGCCGTGCGCGATGACGTCGGGCAGGCCGACCGCCTTCGCGTACCGCTCGTTCCAGTGGATGGGGTTGAAGTCGCCCGAGGCGCCGGCGTACCTCACCAGGTCCACCCGGCGGACCCGGTATTCGACCGCCGGGATCTCCTGGCCGGTCTCCACCTCGTCGTACTTGACCGTCGCCGCCATGATCAGGCCGCCCCTCCCCGCTCCACGATGATGTTGTACGTGCGGCAGACCAGCTCTCCCGAGGTGGTCGAGACGTCGCTGCGCAGGGTCAGGAACTCGTTGCGGCCGACGCTGCGGATCTCCGCGACGGTCGAGGTGCACACCAGCTCGTCGCCCGCGTGGATGGGCCGCTCGTACTCGAACCTCTGCTCGCCGTGCACGACCATCGCGAAGTTGAGCCCGAGGTCGGGGTCGGCGAGCGCGTCACCGGTCCCGAAAAGGCTGAACACGATGGGGAACGTGGGCGGCGCGACGACGTCCGGGTGCCCGGCGGCCACGGCGGCCTGCCTGTCGTGGTAGATCGGGTTGGAGTCGCCGATCGCGGTGGCGAACTCGCTGATCTTCACGCGGCTGACCTCGTAGGGCGCGGACGACTCGTACGTCCGCCCGACGAAATCACGGTTCAAAGGCATCGGGCCGGGCTCCTTCGAGATGAGCTGGGTAGGCCGTACCGTAACAGACCCGCACCGGCGAACACCGGCCCCGCACCGTGCGGACACGACACCGGCCGGACACGACAAACCGGCGCCCCCGGAAGGGAACGCCGGTGTCGGAAGTGCGTGCGGTCCGTGCCGTAACCTAGCGGGTCTCGCGGTGCGCCCGGTGCGTCTTGCAGTTGGGGCAGTACTTCTTCAGCTCAAGCCGATCCGGGTCGTTGCGCCGGTTCTTCCGCGTGATGTAGTTGCGGTGCTTGCACTCCTGGCAGGCCAGCGTGATCTTCGGCCTAACGTCTGCGGCAGCCACGTGGGAGTGCCTTTCTGCGTTCGGGACTACTGGACAACCCACACCGGGGTCCCCTTGTTCAGGTGACCCGGCAGGGTAGTAGCGGAGGCCGGACTTGAACCGGCGACACAGCGATTATGAGCCGCTTGCTCTGCCTGACTGAGCTACTCCGCCTCGGCCGGAAACTGGATCCGGCCACGCAAGGATACCCGACCTGTACGGCTATTCACGCATCGGGATCAGCCATGATCGAGATCGGTCTTCCGATGGGAACGAGGTGTCCCCACCAAGCCGAAAGCCCCACCCTGCAGCGCTCAGTCAGAAACACTGCTTGGATAGGACTTTCCGGCTAGAGCCCCCAAACGGAATCGAACCGTTGACCTTCTCCTTACCATGGAGACGCTCTGCCGACTGAGCTATAGGGGCGGGTCCGCTTGCCGCTCTCGCGCTGCGGACAGGTGTAACCATACACGGCCACGGCGGTGTGCGCGAATTCGAATCTCCCCTCCGGCGCACGGCTCAGGGCGTCGGCAGCACCCCGGACAGGTCGGCCTCGGGACGGTGCCGGACAGGCACATCGGCCGTGACCGCGTACCGGCTGAAGTAGCCCTTACCCTTCACCGGGATCACGCTGCTCAGCGTCACCGTGGCGGCGTACGGCGCGTCCGCGCACTCGGGCAGGCACCAGGTGCCGCTGATCTTGCCCGCGCCGGACGCCCGGGTCGGCCCCCAGGTCCGCCAGGTGACCCCGCTCATCGTGCTGAACTCCGAGAGCACGAGGTTCGCCGGCCGCTGCTCGGCCCTTCCCCGCTCGGAGTTCTGGAGATTGAGCACGTACACCGGCGTCTCGGCCGCGGAGCCCGTGGGCGCCGATCCGCAGCCGCCGACGGCGAGGCAGAGCGCGGTGACGGTGACAGGCAGATAGACAGGCAGACAGACAGGCAGGCGCATCGATTCCCCCTCGGCACTCTGAGTGCCCAGGGCCCGCCGCTGTTACGCCTGTGACCTGGCTATTTGACGGCCGTACGGGCGTCGCCTGCCCTGGCGGGCAGCGGGATCACCTCGCAGAGATCGGCGAGGTCGACATACCGGGCGACTTCCTCGACCGAGAGGCAGTCGGCGACCACCTGACCGTTGCGCCGCACCCGCAGCACCTGGCGGTCGCGGCGGTACGCGGGGACGATCTCGTAACCGTCCGGTCCCACCCATCGGCTGTCCATAGGGGAACAAGCTATCGGGTTTTCCCCACGGCTATCTCCCGTCCCATGGGAATCGTCTTAAGTAGGGTCTTAATCGACCCCAAGTGCCGGGCCGCACAGTGAGTGTGACGCACCACCGTCCCCCACGTTCACGAAGGGTCTTCCGATGTCCGACACCCCCAACCTGCTGGGCTTCCGCATCGCGCACCGGGCGATGCGCACCGACTCCCGGCGCCTCGCCGACGTCACCGCCGAGATCGCCGCGGGCCGGCAGTCGTGCGGCCCGGAGCGCGCCGCCGCCATCCGTGAGTACGCGACCAAGCTGTGCCGCGGCATCCACCACCACCACAAGGCGGAGGACGACCACCTGTGGCCGCTGCTCGTCCGCTCGGCGGGCGCCGAGATCGACCTGAGCGAGCTGAGCGAGGACCACTCCGAGCTCGACCCGCTGCTGGAGGAGATCCAGGCGGTCGCGGGCGACCCGGCCGAGCTGGCAAAGCCGCTGCGCCGGCTGGCCGACCTGCTCGACGAGCACATCCAGGAGGAGGAGCGCACGATCTTCCCGATCATCATGCGGCACGTCTCCGGCAAGGACTGGGAGGAGATGGAGCAGCACGTGCGCAAGGGCGGGGACCTGCGCTTCGAGCTGCCCAGGATCGAGCAGCACGCGCGGCCGGAGGAGCTGGCGGAGCTGCGCAAGCTGGCCGGGCCCGTCCTGGTCGTCATGCTGGCGCTGATGCGCCGCGCCCACCGCCGCCGCGAGCGGCTCATCTTCGGCGCCGCGTGAGCGCCCGGCGGGCGGCCTCCTCCCAGTGCGGGGAGCCGACCTGCCGGGCGACCTCGGCGGCCCGCAGATAGTGGGCCTCGGCGTCGCCGGGCCGGCCCAGGAACACCGCCAGGTCGCCGAGCGTGTGCGCGACCGGCCCGAGCGTGACCGAGCCCGAGTGCAGGCCGGCCAGCTCGCCGTCGGACGACAGCAACAGGCGGTAGCACTCCTCGGCCGCCGCCCGGTGACCGAGCGCGATCACGTTGTCCGCGCGCAGAGACATGAACACGAGCCAGTAGTAGTCCCGGCGGGGGACCCGCGCGGAGGCCCAGACCACGCGGGCCTCCTCCAGCCGGCCGGCATCGACGAGCGCCCGCGTGTACAGCTCGCCCACGTCCTGCGGCAGGCGTTCCCACAGAGCGGCGAGCTCCTCCACCGACTCGTGGACCCGCCCCGCCGCCAGCTTGACCACGAAACGGCCGACCGTCCCCACCATCGCGCCGTTGGCGTCACCGGTGCGGGCCAGCTGCTCCCCGAGCTGCGTGTAGACGCTCTCGGCCCGCTCGAACTCGCCCCTGACCAGCAGGTGCAGGGCGTCAAGGAAGGCGAGGATGCCGAGGGCGAGGCCGAGCTGGCCGCTCGTCGACAGCTCCATGGCCTTGTCGGCGTGCCGGCGGGCCGTGGTCCAGTCGTTGCGGCTGAGCGCGGCCATGAGCAGCGAGAAATGGCCGAGCGTCTGATATCCGAGCAGCCCGGCGGCGGCCGAGGCGGCCAGCAGATCGTGCCCGAGCGTCTCCAGGTCGTTCCGCCTGTCCGGGGTCAGGCAGACCCAGTAGCGGCCGTTGAGCGCCATGCAGCGCAGGCGGAGGTCGCCGAGGGCGTCCGCGATCGCCAGCGCCTCCGCACTGGCCGCCTCGATGCGTTCCGGGTCGTGTCCTTCGAGCGCGTGGCAGAGGGCGACGAGCGTCCGGCAGCGCAGCTCCCCGGCCTCCGCGGGCAGCGACTCCTCGATCGCCGCGACGAGATCGGCGTCGAGCGCGCGGCCGGGCTGGATGGTCCAGATGACCGGCGCGTCGAGCGAGGACACCGCCCGCGCCACCGCCACACGACTCCCCATCTGACGGGCCACCGCGAGCGCCTTCGTCCGGTTGTGCACCGCCGTGATCACGTCGCCCGCGTGCGCCTGCGCGGACACCAGACGGCACAGGAGGTCGAGGCGGACGTCCCCGGGCGCGTCGCTCGCCCCTTCGCCCAGCAGGTCGAGCGCGCCCAGCGCGCCCTCCAGCAGCGCCGCCGCGTCCCTGTGCGCGTACAGCGCGGTCGCCTGGCCGGCGGCCCGCGCCGCGTACTCGGCCGCCGTGAGGGCGGTCGCGGTCGTCGCGGCGGCGAGCGCGTGGTGCCCGAGCGCCCCCACGTCGCCGGGGCGCACCCGCTCGAGCGCCGCCACGACCTTGCCGTGCATCCGCGTACGGCGCAGCCTCGGGATGTCCTCGTACAGCGTCTCGCGGACGAGCACGTGGGCGAAGCGGACGCGGCCGGGGCGCGGCTCCTCCAGCAGGCCGGACAGCACGCCCGCCTCCAGGCCGTCGAGCACGGTCTCCTCGTCGGCCCCCGGCATGGCGATCAGCACGTCGGCGTCGGCCTCCCGGCCGAGGACGGCGGCGTTGCGCAGCGTCGTCCGGGCCGTCGCGGGCAGCCGGGCGAGGCGGCGGCGGATGAGGTCGCGCACGCCGGGCGGCAGCGCGTGGGCCGCCGACGGGCCGTCCACCGCGAGCAGCCGGGCCGTCTCGGTCACGAACAGCGGGTTGCCGCCGGTCCGCTCGGTGACCGTGCGCACCGTGGCCTCGTCGACCCGCGTGCCGGAGCGTTCCGCGAGCAGGCGGGCCACCTCGCGTTCGCCGAGGCCGCCCAGGGTGATGTTCTCCATCGACTGCACGGCGAGCGCCGCCCCGGTGGCCGTGAGGTCGTCGCCCGCCTCGGCCGGCCGGTGCGTCAGCAGGACGAGGACCGGCGTCCGCGTCAGGCGGCCCGCCAGGTGGCGCAGGAGCTGGAGGGTCTCCTCGTCGGCCCGGTGCACGTCCTCCAGCACGATCAGCAGCGGTCCCGGCACGCCCTCCAGGTAGTCGCCGGCCGCCCGCGCCAGCCAGAACTGGCCCACGGGCGCGGCGTCGTCGGTCAGCAGCGGCGCCAGCCTGGCCGCGGTCTCGGGTTCGGGCGGGCAGGTCGCGGACAGCTCTCGCAGCACCTCGCTCCACGCCCACGCGGGCGGCACGCCGCCCGTCGTCTCGGGACAGCGGCCGACCACGGTCTGCCAGCCGTCCGCCGCCAGGCGCCGCACGAGCGCGTCGGCCAGCGTGCTCTTGCCCGAGCCGGCATCCCCGCCGAGCCAGGCGATCCGGAAGCCGGCCCGGGCCTGCTCCGCCGCGGCGGCCAGCCTGGACAGCTCCGCCGTGCGGCCGACCATGCGGACGGGCTCGGGGTCGGGAGTGGGCGCGGGAGCCGGGACCACGGGAGCCCGGACCACAGAAGGCACGTCGAGCGACGCGGCCTGCCCGAGGATGTCCGCCTCCACCGCGCGCAGGGCGGGCCCGGGATCGACGCCGAGCTGGTCGGCCAGCAGGTCGCGGGTCCGGCGCAGGACCGCCAGCGCCTCCCCCTGCCGCCCGGCCCGGTAGTAGGCGAGCGCGAGCAGCCGTACGGCGTTCTCGCGCAGGGGATGGGCGGTGAGGTGGCGCTCCAGCTCGGGGACGACCTCGGCGTGGCGGCCGAGCGCGAGCCCGGCCTCGGCGCGGTACTCCACCGCGACCGCCCGGAGCTCGTCCAGGTGGACCACCTCGGGAACGGCCCACTCCTCCTCGCCGAACTCCGCGTACGCCGGGCCGGTCCACAGCGCCAGCGCCTCGCCCACAACCTCGAGCGCCTGCGCGTGCCGCCCCTCCGCGAGCAGGCCGGCGGCGGACTCGACCAGCCGGGGGAAGCGCCAGGCGTCCACGTCGCCGGGCTCCAGGGCCAGCCGATAGCCAGGCGGAGCGCTGACCAGCACGCGGGCGGGGGCGCGGGGGGCGCGGCCCGGCTCCAGTGCCCGCCGCAGGTTGGAGACGTAGACCTGGAGCGCGCCCAGCGCGCGCGGCGGCGGCTGGCCCCTCCACAGGTCGTCGACGAACCGGTCGGTCGACACCACCTGTCCCTGGGCGCAGACCAACCGGGCCAGCACGGCGCGCTGGAGCGAGGTCCCGAGGTCGGCGGGGCGCCCGTCGACCGCCGCCGCGATCCGCCCCAAAACCCGCAGTTTTACCATGACGGGGCAAGCATAGGGATCAGGTTCGATAGTGGTAGTAGCCGAGCAGGTCATCCAGCACGGACACGTCGTCCATGCGGATGCGCGTCCCGGTGGCGAACGCGTTGATCATCTTTCCTCCGCCGACGTACACCCCGACGTGGTGGGTTCTGCCGGGCCTGCCGTAGAAGACGAGGTCGCCGGGTTGCGGCACGCCGACGCGGCGCAGCCTGCCGATGTGGGCGTCGGTGTTGCCGGGGCCGAGCACGTCGCCGCCGTACGCCAGGTCGTACACCCACCGGGTGAACCCCGAGCAGTCGAAGCCGCGCGTCCGGCTCGCCGGGCAGGGTTTGATCGAGCCGCTGTATCCCCGGCAGGTCCCCTTCGACGGTCCGGGCCGCGCCGCGTGCCCCCCGCCCCACGAGTACGGGAGGGCGCCCTGGGCGGCGTACGCGACCTCGACGGCCCTGGACAGCTCCTCGTTGAGGGGCGCGGATCCCGCGGCGGCCAGCGCGACGATTCCCCCGATCAGAACCAGCCGCCGCCTCAGCGCACGGTTAACCCCCATGGATCGTGACAATAGCCACTCATCTCTTTTCTGGCCATGGAAGCTTTACTTCACCCGATCGACGCGCCGGCACAACCCCTTATCACTCGGGCAGGATCGTCACCGGAGAGTCGCCGCCTCCCGTCGGACCGTTGCCCCCCGTCGGAGGCGTCACGGACACCAGGCCCCGGCAGCTGTCGCCGCAGCCGCCGAACCGCTCGGTGTCGACGGGCGTGAACTCCGTCGCCGGCACCCCGCGCAGGGCCCTCAGCATGGTGTCCTTCCAGATCGGCCCGGGGATGCTGGCGCCGAACACCGAGCCGTAGTAACGGCCCCCGATGGTGACACCGTTCAGCTTGTACTTCTGGGCGCCGCGCGGATCGCCGACGCTGACCGCGCCGGCCAGGTCGGGGGTGAACCCGGCGAACCAGGCGGAGGAGGAGTTGTCGTTGGTGCCGGTCTTGCCCGCCGCGTCACGCCCGATGCCGCCGACGGAGGCCATCGTGCCCTTGGTCAGAACGCCGGACAGCACGTGCGCCGCCGCGTCCGCCACCTCGGGGTCGAGGGCCTGGCGGCACTTCGGCTTGTAGTCGGTGGTCTTGCCGGCGCTGTCGGTGATCTGGGTGATCGCCATCGGCGCGCAGTACTTGCCGCGCGCGCCGATGGCGGCGTAGGCGTTGGCGACCGTCACCGGGTCCATCTCGTTGATGCCGAGCGTGAACGTCTCGAACTCCTGGAGCGGGGCACCGTCGGAGCGGTGGATGCCCAGCGACTTGGCCGTCTTGATCACCTCGCAGAGCCCGACCCGCTGCTCCAGCATCATGAAGAACGTGTTGACCGAGTGCCAGGTGCCGGTCTGCAGGGTCAGCCAGCCGGGCGACCCCTCGTCGTTGGTGACCGTATGGCTCGGGTCGCCGATGGGCTTGCCGGCGCAGTTCTTGAACGTCGAGTAGCCCGGCGCGGTGTAGCCGGCGCCCGCACTGAACCCATCGTTGATCTTCATGCCCTGCTTCAACGCGGTGAGCAGGGTGAACGCCTTGAAGGTCGAACCGGCCTGGAAGCCGGTGCCGCCGCCGTGCGCGGCGTCGGCCACGAGGTTGTAGGACATCTCGTTCTTGCTCTTGCGCGTCCCGTACGGACGGCTCGCGGCCATCGCCTTGATCGCTCCGGTGCCGGGCTGGACCAGCGCCTCGGCGGCCACGGGGTTGTCGGACGGGTAGACCCACTTCCTGATCGCCTTGTCGGCGGCGGCCTGCATCGTGGGGTCGATCGTGGTCTTGATGGTCAGGCCGCCGCGGTTGAGGAACGCCAGGCGCTGCTTGGCCGTCTTGCCGAAGTCGGGGTTGCTGAGGATCTCGTTGCGCACGTAGACGCAGAAGTACGGATACGTGCTCGACTCGCAGCCGCCGGGCAGCGGGGTCCCCTTGTAGCCGAGCTTGGCCTTCTTCGCCTCGGCAGCCTGGGCCTTGGTGATCTTGCCCAGCTCGGCCATCCGGTCCAGCACGACGTTGCGCCGCTTCAGCAGCCGGTCGCGGCTGGTCTTGCCCAGGTTGGGGTCGGTGGCGTTGGGGTCCTGCACGGCTCCCGCCAGCGTCGCCGCCTGCGGCAGCGTCAGCTCGCTCGCGCTGACCCCGAAGAACCGCTTGGCCGCCGCCTCGACGCCGTACGCGCCCGCGCCGAAGTAGGCGATGTTGAGGTACTTCTCCAGGATCTGGTCCTTGGAGTACTTCTGCTCCACGCCCATCGCGTATCGCAGCTCGTTGAGCTTGCGGGCGTAGCTGGCCTCCAGGGCCTTGTTCTTCTCCGCCTCGGTCTGGGCGGCGTTGAGCAGCACCTGCTTGACGTACTGCTGGGTGATGGAGGAGCCGCCCTGGGCCACCCCGCCCGACTGCAGGTTCTTCGCCAGGGCGCGGACGGTGCCTTCGATGTCGATCGGGCCGTGCTCGTAGAACCGGTAGTCCTCGATCGAGATGATGGCCGTCTTCATGATGTCGGCCATCTTGTCGAGCGGGACGACCTCGCGGTACTGCTCGTAGAACCGCGCGATCTCGTGGCCCTTCACGTCCTGCACGACGGAAACCTGCGCCAGCGGGGGCTCGACGAGGTCCCGGGGCTCGAGGCCCACGTCCTCGACGGCCGACACCAGCCCGACGCCCGCGCCTCCCACCGCCGGCAGCGCGATCCCCGCGACCAGCACGCCCGCCGCCGCTCCCATGGCGGCCAGACGCAGCACCTTCCCCGTGGCGTTCACACGATCCTCCCCCAAATGGCTATAGACAAGGTTATGGGGCCGTAAAGTGCGGTCGGCCCCATAACGCGAGATTGCGGTGTTATGGCAGCCGGCCGAGGCCGCGCGCGAGCACGGTCGCCGTCTGGGCCACGACCGTGTTGTCGGCGGCGCCGCCGGCCGCCGCACGGTTGGTGTAGATCGCCATGACGATCGGGGCGGCGTCCTTGGCCGGCCAGACGACGGCGATGTCGTTGGCGGTGCCGTACGTGCCGCCGGTGCCGGTCTTGTCGCCGACGATCCACGTCGTGGGCAGCCCGGCGCGGATGCGGGCGTCCCCGGTCGTGTTGTCGTGCAGCCAGCCGATCAGCCGGGAGCGGTCCTTCTCGTTGAGCGCGTCGCCGACGGTGAGCGCACGCAGGTCGCGGGCGACGGACGCGGGCGTGGTGGTGTCCCGCTTCTCCTTGGGCGACCACTCGTTGAGCTCGGTCTCCCACCGATCCAGCCGGGAGACCGGGTCCTTGAGCGTGCGGAAGTAGCGGGTGAGGCCCTGCGGCCCGCCGATCCGCTTCAGCAGCATGTTCCCCGCGGTGTTGTCGCTGTAGATGATCGCCGCCCGGCACAGCTCGGCGAGGGTCATGCCGTCCTTCAGGTGCTTGCCGGTCTCCGGCGAGTTGTCCTTCACCTCGTCGGCCGTCCAGTGGACGACCTTCCGCGTCAGCTCGCGGTCGGTCGTCCGGGCCAGCACCGCGCCCGCGGCCACCGCCTTGAAGGTGGAAGCCAGCGCGAACCGCTCATCCGCCCGGTAGCCGATCGTCCTCCCGGTCGCCGTGTCGATCGCGTACGCCCCGATGCGGCCCTTGAACGACGTCTCCAGCGCGCGCAGCGCGGCGGCCACGTCCGTCCGGGGCGCGGCGGCGGCGGGGGTCGCCGCGGGAACGGCGCCGACCAGGAGGGAGACGGTGATCGTGGCGGCTTTCAGCGGCAGCGTCCGTGTCATGGCGTGTCCTTGCTCTCGTCTGTCACAGGTCCGTCAGACGCAGGAGCAAAGCAAAGTGTTCGGAACATGTCCAATATTCATATGGACAGCCGATCGATATCCGTTGCCGTATGAAGCCAGCTCACAATGGTGATGCGAACCGGCGACCGGCCGCGACGAGATCGTCGACGGCTCGTACGGCGGCGGTCAGCCGCTCCTCGTGCGGCCCGGAGACGACGACGTGCGGGAGCCCGCGATCGGCCAGTTCCGCGCGCAGCCGGCGGTCCATGCCGTGCCGCACGTGCTCGCCGTCGCGCCAGCCGTCCTGCTCGAACGGCACGCCGTCCACGGACGTGTGGATCCACAGGTCGTGCCGGGCCCGTTCGTGGACGCGCAGGACCTCGGGACTCACCGTGCCGAGATAGCGCTCGTGCCACAGCGCGGTGGCGAGCGCGTCGGTGTCGCAGAACAGCACGGGCGAACCGGTCCGCGCCGCCGCCTCCTCCCAGCCGAGCTGCCGGTGGGCGATCAGCGTGAACTCTTCCGGCTCCCACTCCAGGTCGTCCAGCCACGGTTCCGGCGCCCCCGCCACCTTGGCCGTCCGGCGGGCCAGGGCGAGCTTCTCCTCGCAGTACGTCCTGCCGTACTCGGGCACCCACCGGGTCGCGGCCCAGACTCCGCCGCGTGCGGCGTAGTGGGCGGCCAGCGCGCGGGCGAGCGTGGTGGTGCCGGTGGACTCGGCCCCGACGACGACCACCCGCCAGGCGAGGTGGGCGCGCACGGCGGGGCTGAGCCAGGGCCACGCGGCCACCGGATCGTCGCGGACCATCGTCCCGCTGACCGGATGGCGGATCCTGTCCGGATCGACCGCCACGTGCGCGCCGCCGAACCTGCGGGCCAGTTCGGGCCCGTACGCCTCGGAGGAAAAGACGGCGTCGACGTCCGGCGCGAGGCCACCGTGTGCCAGCGCCAGCGCGTGCCGGAAGACCTCGACGTGCGCGGCCCAGATCTCCGGGTCGTCGTAGTCGATCTCGATGTCGTCCACCACCGGCGCCACCACCACGTGGGGCTGCGGGTGCGCCTCGCGCAGCCACGCCGTACGCAGGGCGAGCGGGATGCTCTCCACGCTGCTGGCGGCGACGACCACCGTGACCAGCGCGCACTGTTCGGCGGCGGTGTCGACGAGGTGGTGGTGTCCGGCGTGCGGCGGGTAGAACTTGCCGATCACCAGCCCGTGGGTGTATCGGGCGCTCATCGCGTCACCGCGGGAGCGGGAACGGGCCGGGCGGCCGACTCGCGCCGCCAGGCGAGCAGTCCGGCCACGCACAGCGCGAGGAACAACACGTAGAGCACGCTGGTGAGGTAGAGGTCCTTGTACGCGTAGAGGGGGATGTAGACCAGGTCGACCGTGATCCACAGCCACCACGACTCCACCCGCTTGCGGCACTGGCCGTAGGTCGCCATGAGCGACAGCGCGGTCGTCAGGGCGTCCCAGAACGGGACGGCCGAGTCGGTCCAGGTCGCCAGTGCGGCGGTGAGCAGCGCGGTCGCCGCGGCACCCGCGAGCACGAGCCATCCCCACTCCGCGCGGCCCGTCCTGGTGACCGTGAGCGTGGTCCGCCCGGCCCCGCCGTACAGCCACTGCCACCAGCCGTACAGGCCGAGGAGCACGTAGACGATCTGCAGGGCCGCGTCGGCGTACAGGCCCACGGCCAAGAAGACGAGGCCGAGCAGGACGACGTTCGCGACGCCGATCGGCCAGTTCCAGACGTGCTGGCGGACCACCAGCCAGACGGTGAGCGCCCCGGTCGCGAACCCGAGCACCTCGGCCCAGCTCGTCGACACGCCGCCCAGGGTGATGGCGGGCTCCAGGAGGGGCCCCAGCAGATCGGTCAGCGTCACACGACCTCCTTAATCGTCACTGTGACGATAACAAGGGATCGCGATCGAGGATAGACAGGCGGCTCCCGTGCCGGTCATTTCGTACGGATCGAATGAATGGCGTATCCGACGGCGGCGCCCACCGCGTACCAGAACAGGTCGGGGGCGTTGAACGTCGTGCCGAGCACCAGCCGGGCCAGCGTGCTGTGTGCCGACAGCGCGGCCGGCACCCCGGTGAGCTGGGCGAACTCGACCAGCCAGCTCACACCGAGCGCCACGGCAGCCACCACGAACGGCCGGGCACGCGGCGCGGCCACGACGACCAGCGCGTACACGAGAAGGGTGTAGAGGAGGTCGCCCGCGTACTTGGCGACCGCGCCCGGCAGCAGCGCCCGGACCGCCAGACCGGCGGCCACGACCACCACGGCGGCGGCCAGGGCGGCGAGTCGGCGCTGCGGCATCCGGGCACCCTATCGGGAATCCCCCGGGTGATCGTCAGGTGGGCCGGTGGTAGCGCACCCAGATGTCGCCGCCGATGTGCCCGGACAACCGCAGCACGACGCCGTCCGGGTCGGGCGGCACGGGAGAGGTGTTGTGGACGCGGTTGGGCCGGATCAACCCGCCGGAGGTCACCTCGTCGGCGACGACCCGCCAGCCGACCGGAACCCGGATGATGACGTCCCCGAACATCGAGTCGCACCGGACGGTCATGTCGATCTCGCGGTGCGGGCAGTCCGCATGCCGGAAGTCCACCACGGCCGTCCGCCAGGTGCAGTCGAGCGTGATACGCGGCGGCACCCTCCAGCGTCCGGTCTTCCTGACCGCACGCATGCCGCGGGTGAACAGCAACAGCTCGTCCGCCGGCTCCGGCCGTCTCTCCCCCGCCGGGGTCTGGGGCAGGTCCGCGACCAGGGCCTCCAGCTCGCCGTACGTGCGCGCGGCGTACACGCGGTCGAGCCGTTCGGTGAGCTCGTCCAGGGTGATGCGGCCCTCTCCGACGGCGGCGCGCAGCTTCTCTGCGATACGGTCCCTGTCCCGGTCTCCGGCGCGTAATTCCGCCTGGTCGCTCACGATCAAGCAGTTTAGTGATCGGTTTTCGCCACCCGCCAGACATGCACATCCGTTATCGGAGCGGGCGTCGGCCCGGAACACCCAGGCGCGTGATCTCCTATGCTGACCCGCCATGGACGGCATCGCGGCCACGCTCGGCACCGCCTGCGCGGTCTTCGCGGGCACCAACGTCGACGACGTCGTCATCCTGACCGTGCTGTTCCTTTCGGCCCGCGCGAAGGGCCGGCCGCGCCCCTGGCAGATCGTCGCCGGCCAGTACGCCGGGATCGCGGCACTCGTCGTCGTGTCGGGCGTCGCCGCCCTCGGCCTCGCCGTCGTCCCGGACCAGTGGGCCGGCCTGCTCGGCCTGATCCCGCTTGCCCTCGGCGTACGCGGACTGGTCGCGGCGCTACGGGCGTCCGGCGGGGACGAGGCCCCATCGACGCCGGTGGCCACCGGCGTCCTGTCGGTCGCGAGCGTCACCGTCGCCAACGGCGCGGACAACATCTCCGTCTACACACCGCTGTTCCGCACCATCGGGCCGGCGGCCACCCTGCTCACCGTCGCCGTGTTCGCCGTCCTCGTGGCCGCCTGGTGCGCGGCCGGGTCCTGGCTGGGCTCACACAAGCAGGTCGTCGAGTTCGCCGAGCGGTTCGGGCACTGGCTCGTCCCCCTCGTCTTCGCCGGGATCGGCGTGCTGATCGTGCTCGAATCCGGGGTCGTCGGCCGCCTGATCGCCCTCCTGTGAACTTCCGGGCCTCGCGGCCTCCCTCATCGCCGCGCAGTCCCTCGAGACCATCGGCCACCGGGCGGCGGCCCGCCGCCGGTGTCCCCAAGGGGTCGTTCTACAACCGCTTCGAGAGCAAGCAGGCGCTCGCCGTCGAGATCGTACGGAGCTACGCCCGCGGCGCGAACTTCGCCGTGCTCAACGGCGACGGGCCCGCCCTGGAGCGGCTGCGGGGCCACTTCGCCGCCATGATCGACCGGACCCGCGACACCGGCGTCGAGTTCGGCTGCCTCCTCGGCACCTTCGCCGGCGAGAGCAGCAGCGCGGGAGACCAGGTGCGTACGGCGGTCCGCGAGATCCTCGAGGACTGGACCGAGGACGTGGCCCGCACGGTGCGGGCGGGCCAGGAGGCCGGCGAGATCACCTCGGCCCGTCCGGCGAGGACGCTCGCGGCCTTCCTGATCGACACGTTCGAGGGCGCCACCCTCCGCGCCAAGACCATCGGCGACCAGTCCGTCGTCGCGGAGCAGCTCGACATCGCCCTCGACGCGCTGCGCGCCTGAACCCCACTGCCCCTGAACCCCGCCTACTCCCACACAAGCGAAAAATCACTCCATGGAACGATCTAGCCGGAAAAACGATGGCTAGTTAAACTCCGAGTCAGCTTCGGCCACCCGTTCGGGTGGCCGTTCGCTCGTCGCCCAACGGGGAGGGCCTGCGCCCTCCCATGCCCGTGGGCGGCGCGGCTCCTCCACGCCCTGGACGGCGAGGCCTCACAGGTCTCCATGGAGGTGTCGTGTCGAAGAAGCCCCCACCTGCCTACTTACGGACCACAGCGATCGTCGCCGGCCTCGGCCTCGTGACAGCGATGATCCCGGCGGCCTCCGCCGCCGCGGACCCCACCCCCACCCCCACCCCGTCGCGGTCGTGGAGCGCCACGGCCGTGACGGGCGCCGAACGCGTGCAGGGCGCCAAGTCGGCCAGCGGCCGGCTCGCCAAGAGCGACGCGGCGCTGCTCGCCTCGAAGTCGCCGGAGCGGACGAGCGTCGTCGTGAAGCTCGACTACGACTCGCTCGCGGCCTACAAGGGCGGCCTGCCGGGACTCGCCGGCACCAGCCCGTCGGTCACCGGTAAGTCGCTCAACCTGAAGAGCGGCGACGCGGCGAAGTACCAGAAGCACATCGAGGGCATCGAGAACGCCTTCCTCAGTGAGCTGGGCAAGAAGATCCCCGGCGCCAAGGTGGGGCAGAAGCTCCGCACGGTCTACGGCGGCGTCGCCCTGACGCTGCCCGCCGACAAGGCCGCCGACCTGCTGAGGCTGCCCGGTGTGGCGGCGGTGCAGGAGGACAAGCGGGAGCAGCCCCTCACCGACTCCAGCCCCGAGTTCATCGGCGCGACCACGATCTACAACCAGCTCGGCGGCGCGAAGTCGTCGGGCAAGGGCGTCATCGTCGGCATCCTGGACACCGGCGCGTGGCCGGAGCACCCGTCGTTCGCCGACCCGGGGACTCTCCCGGCTCCCCCGCCGAAGGCGGACGGCACCCCGCGCACGTGCGACTTCGGCGACAACCCGCTGACGCCGGCGGCCGACCCCTTCCAGTGCAACAACAAGCTGATCTCCGGCCAGCCGTTCCTTGAGACGTACAACGCGGTGGTGGGCGGAGAGGTGTACGGGGACAGCGCCCGTGACTCCAACGGCCACGGGACGCACACCGCCACCACGTCGGCGGGCGGGCCGGTCGACCACGCCAACCCGCTCGGCATCGACCGCGGCGCGATCCACGGCATCGCGCCCGCGGCCCACGTCGCGGTCTACAAGGTCTGCGGCGCGGAGGGCTGCTACCAGTCCGACTCGGCGGCCGCGGTCGCGCAGGCCATCGCCGACGGCGTCAAGGTGATCAACTTCTCGGTGGGCGGCGGCGCCGACCCCTACAGCGACCCGGTCGAGCTCGCGTTCCTCGACGCGTACGCGGCGGGCGTGTTCGTGTCGGCCTCGGCGGGCAACTCGGGACCGGGCGCCGGGACGACCGACCACCGCGGCCCGTGGGTGACCACGGTGGCGGCCTCGACGCAGAGCCGCACCTACCAGTCGACGATCACGCTGACCGGCGGGCCGTCGATCAAGGGCGCGTCGATCACGCAGGGCATCGCGTCGCCGCTGCCCGTGGTGCTCGCGTCGGCCCCGCCGTACAGCGACCCGCTGTGCGTCAACCCGGCGCCTCCGGGGCTGTTCACCGGAAAGATCGTCGCCTGCCAGCGTGGCCCGAACCGGGTGCTCAAGGGATTCTCGGTCAAGCAGGGCGGCGCCGCGGGGATGATCCTCTACAACTCCACGCCGCTCGACGTCATGACCGACAACCACTGGCTGCCGACGGTCCACATCGACAAGCCGGAGACCGACGTGCTGCTCGCCTGGCTGAGCGCGCACCCGGGCGCCACGGCGAGCTTCACCCAGGGTGAGAAGACCACCTGGCAGGGCGACGCGATGACGACGTTCTCCTCGCGTGGACCGGGCGGCGACTTCCTCAAGCCGGACGTCACCGCGCCCGGCCTGCACATCCTGGCGGGCAACACCCCGACCCCCGAGTCGCCGCTGGAAGGCCCTCCGGGCAACCTCTACCAGGTGATCGCCGGCACCTCGATGTCGTCGCCGCACGTCGCGGGCGCGGGAGCGCTCGTGTTCGCGCTGCACCCCGACTGGACGCCGGGTCAGGTCAAGTCGGCCCTGGAGACCACCGCGACGACGAAGGTCACCAAGCAGGACCGGACCACCCCGGCCGACCCGTTCGACTACGGCGGTGGCCGCATCGACCTGACCAAGGCGGGCGACCCGGGCCTGACCCTCGACGAGACCGCGGCGAACTACGCCGCCTCGGCCGCCGACCCGATGAACCGGATCGACCTCAACCTGCCGTCGGTCAACGCGCCCGTCATGCCGGGCGTGCTCAGCGCCAAGCGCACGCTCGTCAACGCGACCGGCAAGACGCTCACCTACGCCGCGACGGGCGCCACCGTCAGCGGGGCGAACATCACCGTGCTGCCGCCGCTGTTCACGGTGAAGCCGGGCAAGAGCCAGAAGATCACCGTGGTGATCACCGCGCCGGACCTGCCCGACGGGCAGTACTTCGGCCAGGTGAACCTCAAGCAGGTCGGCGGCAAGCGGGAGCAGCACCTCCCGGTGGCCTTCTACCGGCAGGAGGGCGCCGTGCCGATCGACCAGACCTGCGCCCCGAGCACCATCGCCAAGAACACGGGCGAGTCCACCTGCACGGTCACGGTCCAGAACAACACCCTGGAGGACACCGACGTCACCGCGCTCAGCACGCTGGACGCGAAGCTCCGGCTCAACGACGTCACCGGCGCGACCAAGATCGGCAGCCAGATCGTGACGGCCAGGAGCACGCTCGCGGGCAGGCAGCCGGACAAGCCGAGCATCGCGCCCGGTGAGAGCCCGGCGGGCTACCTGCCGCTCTCGGCCTTCGGCATCGCCCCCACCCCCATCGGCGACGAGGAGGCGCTGAACTTCAACGTCCCGGCGTTCACCTACGCCGGCCGTACGTACAACAGGATCGGCATCGTCTCCGACGGCTACACGGTCGCGGGCGGCACGAACGGCTCGGCGGACATCCAGTTCGCCCCGCAGACGCTCCCCGACGCCGCGCCGCCGAACGGCGTGCTCGCGTCGTACTGGACCGACCTGAACGGCGAGGGCGCCCCCGGCGTCTACGTCGCCAGCCTGACCGACGGGGTGAACAGGTGGCTCGTCGTCGAGTGGCGGGTCTACCTGTACGGCACGAACAGCCTGAAGGTCTTCCAGCAGTGGATCGGGCTCAACGGCGCCGAGGACATCTCGTACGCCTACGACCCGGGCAACCTGCCCGGTGACCCGGGGGCGGCCTACGGCCTGACCGTTGGCGCCGAGAACGCGGACGGCACCGCCGGCAGCCAGATCAGCGGCCCGCCGACGCAGGACTACCGGATCACCAGCACGCCGGGCGCCCCCGGCGGCACGCTCACCTACTCCTTCAAGGTCAAGGGCGTGTCCTCGGGCACCGGCACCGTCACGACCGGCACCTCCACTCCCCAGGTGAAGGGCATCACGGTCGAGGTCGACAAGATCACCGTGCAGTAGGGTTCCGGAGCTTTCGGAGAGGCCCGGCGGACGTGCGTGTCCGCCGGGCCTTCGCCTCCGGGCTCAGTCGGCGATGGCGATCTGGGCGCGTACGGCGGGGCTGAGCCCGGCCAGAAGGCGATCGGCGCGGCCGTCCGTGGTCGCCCGGAGCAGGGCCGCGGTGACCGGCGGCGGCACGTACTCCAGCACCTGCCGGGCCCGCCGGGTCGTCATCGCCTCGACCAATCGGACCGCGGCGGGGGTGACGCCGAGCGCATTGAGGATGTCCGCGGCGATCCGATCGGGGACGTCCGCCAGGATGCTCGCGCCCCGGCTCGCGGGCAGCTGCCGCAGCAACGCGGCCGCTCCACCCGCGGTCATGTGACCGACCACCCGCCCGGCCTGACCGGACGGCAGCAGGGCCAGCACGCCGGCCGCCCGGGACGGGTCGCCGGCCATGGCCTCCAACGCCTGCCCGGCGGCACCGGGCGCCATCGCGGCGAGCGCCGCGGCGGCACTGCGTAAAGAAGAGCTGCGTAAAGAGGAAGCGTGCGGCACCGGTGGCGGCTGGGGTGGTCGCGATCGCGGCCTCTCGACCGGCGGCTCGGGCGGCCGCGGGGCGGCGATCGCCGCCAACCGGCGGTCGAGTTCGGCCGCCCCCATCCGGCGCGCGGGGTCCTTCCTGAGCAGCCCGGCGATCACGTCGTACAGCGGCCCGCGGCGGCGTGGCGGCGGAAGGTCGTCGTTGCAGACGGCGTGCACGGTCGCATAGGCGTTGTCCCGCCGGAAGGGCGAATAGCCTTCCAGCGCGCAGAAGAACGTGACGCCGAGCGACCACAGGTCGGCGGCGGGTCCCACCGCACGTCCGTCGATTCGCTCCGGCGCCATGAACTCCGAGGTGCCGAGCAGGATGCTGTGCGAGGTGAGCCCGCTCTCGCCGACGATCTGGGCGATGCCGAAGTCGACGAGAACCACCTTCCCGTCGCGGCCCACCACGATGTTGGCCGGCTTGACGTCACGATGCAGGACATGCGCGGCGTGTGCGGCCGTCAGCCCGGCCAGCACGTCGCGTCCCAAGGCGGCGATCTCGCGCTCCGACAGCGTCCGCCGCCGGATCAGGTCGTCCAGGGAGCCACCCTCGACGTAGGCCATGACGATCCACGGCGAGCCGCCCTCCTCGAAGACGTCGTAGATCTCGGCTATCGCCGGATGTCTGATCCGGGCCAGCGAGCGAGCCTCGCGCATGGCCCTCACCCGCTGGACCTCGATTCTCTCCCCGTACGGCGTCAGTGCGATTTCCTTGAGCGCGACGAGCCGTCCGAGCATCCTGTCCTTCGCGAGCCAGACCGTGCCCATGCCGCCACGGCCGAGCTGGGACCTCAGCTCGTAGCGGTCCCTGATCACCCGCCCCGGGCCCGCCATCGGAGCGTCAGTCGTCATCG
The DNA here is from genome assembly GCF_014892245.1 of Microbispora sitophila. NCBI lineage: Bacteria > Bacillati > Actinomycetota > Actinomycetes > Streptosporangiales > Streptosporangiaceae > Microbispora > Microbispora sitophila. Next base: position 122,982 of record NZ_JADBGC010000013.1, read on the forward strand.
GGCAGCAGTTCGACTCCGCCGGGGCGCTCGGCGCCGGTCCTGGGCACCCGCGTGGTCCTGGCGTCCGGCATCCGCCTCAGCTCCTCGTCCTCCAGCGAGTCGTACGCGTCGGTCTCGCCGACGGTCTCCGCGCGGGTGCCGGTGGGTCCCCGGTAGGCCGCGCCGTCCTCGGGGACGGTGACGACCGGTTGCGGGCCGGTCTCGCCCGTACGGGACCAGATGCGCCAGACGTCCTGGGAGCGGGCCGAGGGCGGGGCAGAGGTGCCGGGGCCGGCCATGCCCTGCGAGAAGGTGCCCCGCGCGTCCCGGAACTCGTGCTTCTCCGCCAGCGCGAGGACCTTCTCGTAGTTGGCCGGCCGCTGCATCAGCTTGATCGTGACCGGCAGGCACTCGATGAGGAGGAACAACAGGAACAGCAGCAGGCGGGTGACGCCGAGGCTGGTGTCCTTGCCGGTCACCTCGTTGAGCGCCTGGATGCGGATGAGGAGGCCGTTGGTCGCCATGTTCTCCGCGTCGAAGGACGCCTGGAGGTCCGCCTGCCGCTTGATCCCGGCGTCGAGCTGCGCCTTCGCCTTGGGCAGGGCGTCCTGCGCGCTCGCGAGGCGGGCCTGCTTGGCCTCCTCGCTGTTGGCGCTGAGCTCCCGCTTCCGGTCCTCGATCTGCCGGTTGATCAGGTCGATCCGCCGCTTGTCCTTCTCGTACGCACGCCGGCTGTCCTGGGCCAGAGGGCCGTCGCCCTTCTTCGGACACGACGGTCCTCCGTACAGCTGGCACTGCCACTCGCCGTAGTGCTTGTCGGCGAGTTTCTGCTGCCTGGCGCGCTCGGCGGTCAACGCCTTGACGTTCGGGTCCTGCTCGGTGTTGATGGGCACGTCACCACCGGAGGAGATGACTTTTTCCAGGTCGGCCACCTCCTTGCGGAGCTGGCCGACGTCCTTGCCGACGTTGCCCTGCTGTTGCCGCGCGGCGAACGCGTCCGCACGCTGCTGCTTGATCTGGACAATTTGGGCATCGATTTCGGAGCGGAAGATCTGGAGCACTAATGGCGTGGAGATGACGAACCCGAGCAGCAGTGCCATGAGAACGCGCGGAACGGCCAGCGGCCAGCGGCGCGGGGCGTCCGCCCTCATCGTGCTGACCAGCCAGCGGTCGAGGCTCAGGATCATCAGGCCCCATACCAGCGCGGCGAGGACGGCCAGGACGATGTTGACGCCCAGGGCGCTGTTCAGCGCGAACGTCATCGACACGACCGCGAGGACGGCCGTCGTGAGCACGGCGCCGCCGATGCCCTCGAACTTCCCGTACTCGGTGGGGCACCGTTCGAGCACCTCCGGCCGCGCTCCGGACAGGGCAATCAGAAACCGCCTCATGTTTCTCCTCGCCTACGCGCACATATTGGAACGTGGCATAACGCTCGAGACTCGGGCTATCGTAGGTCCCCGCCGTAAGATTGCGGGAAACTGAGAATGATTCGACGCAACGACACAACAAGAAGCCTACCGTTATGACAAGTCGTCTTTTCGTGGTTACCGGCTAGCTCGGATATAGGGGGACGGGGGCCACGAATAGGACAAGCAACGGAGGATCCGTGTCAGAGCCCGACAAGGCTCTGCTTCGCAAGGCCGTCGCCCGAGCCGTTGCGGGGCTCACCGCCACCGGCCGCCTCACGATCGTGGAGGTCGCCGCCGACGGCATGACCGTCTTCCGAATCCACCGGGACGACAACGGCAGGCCGCGCTGCCACTACTGGTCGTCGTCGTGGGGAGACCTGACCTCCGAGCAGGGGTGGGGGCACGAGTCCTCCCGGCAGGCCGTGCTCCGGGCCGCCGACCTGCTCTCCGCCGACGAGGTCGTCCTCGTCTGCTCGTTTCCCGACGGCGCGGAGGCCAACCGGGCGCTCGGCTGGCTGAGCGAGGCGCGGCCCGCCGCCGTTTTCCCCTCCTCCAACGGGCCGGTCATCGCGATCGTCGAGGATGTCCTGGCCTCCGATCCGCTGTCACGCTCGTACGACCTGGTCGTGTTACGCGCCGACCACGCGAGCGGGCGACTGCGGCTGGGAAGCAAGCAACTTTTTCCGATCGGCGCCCTTCCCGGGACCCGGGCCGAGGTGGCCGTCCGCTGCGAGCCCGGCGACGAGTACGGCACCGCGTTCGCCGTGGTCACCTGGCAGGGCCGGGAGCCCAGGCTGCTGTCGGTGCACAGCGCCAGGATCACCCCCGGGCGTTACCTGCTGACGGCCGAACTGGTGCGACCGGGGAAGGTGCGGTTCACCGGCGTGCCCGAGCTGACCCGGGACCCGCGCGACTGGAGCGACCTCGTGGCGGCGGCGCCGTCGCAGCTGCCGCCCGAGGCCGGACCGGCGCATCTGATCTGCGCGGTGGAGGTGTGCGGGCCGGACGCGAAGGTGGAGGAACGCCTGAGCCGAGTGCGTCAGATGGTCAGTCATCTGTCCGCCGAACTCGCGGGCCTCCTGCGGGTCTCCCTCGTGGCGTACGGCGCGCACTCCTACGACGACCGCGCGGGAGGAGAGCATCCGGTGGAGGTCGCCGTGTGGCAGGTCACGCCCGAGCGCGCGCTGGCCGCCCTGGAGCGGCTGGAGGAGCGCGGAGCGATCACCGAGGGCTACCCCTACTATCCGCACGCCGCCCAGGTGGAGGACATGCTGGACGCGGTGGCCCGGCGGCTCCCGACGTCTGAGCAGGTGCGCACGGTCCTGCTCACGGTCGGCGACCGCCCCCCGCACCCGGCGCGTACGAACCGGTCGCTGATCCTGCCCTGCCCGCGGCCGCACGACTGGCGGTCACTCGTGGGCCGCGTCCAGAGCCGGCCGGACACCGTGCTCGCCGCGATCTGCGACCGCCAGGACGCCTCCGCGCACCCTGCCTGGCGTCGCCTCGGCGCGAACGCGCTCGCGCATCTGGACGCCCTCGACGTCCGGGGGCTGGCCGCCGACCTGGGGCTGGCCGCGCCCGCCGCCCTCCCCATCCCGTTCCCCCTCCTCGACGAGACGGAGTGAGACCAGACATGCAGTCCGACCCGGCGTCGGGACCACCGGCCCACGACATCGCCATGTGGGGCGCCCCCGGCAGCGGCAAGACCACGCTGCTGGCCGCCCTCAACATCGCGCTGATGCGGCGGAAGGACGACTGGAAGATCATCGGCTCCGATGCCGCCTCGTCCGACTACCTCATCGAGAGAACGAACGCGCTGTCGAGCGGCAAGATCTTCCCGGAGGCGAGCCAGAGCCTGGAGCACTACCGCTGGACGCTGGTCGGGCCGGCCGAGCGGCAGGAGCGCCGGTGGCTGCGCAGAGCCCGGCCCGCGCCGCCGCTGAAGATCGGCATCAGCATGGTCGACGCGCCGGGCGGTCTGTTCAGCGCGGGCCCCGTCCATACGGGGAACGGCTCCGGGGCCGTCGACGACCTGCGCCAGCGCCTGATGGACAACCTGGTGAAGAGCCGGGGCCTGGTCTTCCTGTTCGACCCCATCCGGGAGTTCGAGCTCGGTGACGCCTTCGACCACCTGCACCCGCCGCTCACCCGCCTCGCCGAGAAGATGCTCGAGATCGGGGAACTGCGGGACGGGATGCTCCCCCATCACGTCGCGGTTTGCATCACCAAGTTCGACGATCCCCGGGTGCTGGAGACCGCGGAGAAGCTGCACCTGCTCGATTCCTCGCCCGACGACGAGTACGGATTTCCCCGGGTGAGCAGCGAGGACGCCCGCGACCTGTTCCGTGCGCTGTGCGAGGTGTCCGCGAGCGGCAACGCGGACATGGTCGTCAACGCCCTGGACCAGTTCTTCCACCGCACCCGCGTCGAGTTCTTCGTCACCTCGTCGATCGGCTTCTACGTACGGCCGCACACCAAGACGTTCGACTGGAACGACTACCAGAACCTGCTGCCCGAGGCGGGCAAGGAGCTGCGGATCCGAGGACAGGTCCATCCCATCAACGTCGTCGAGCCCATGCTGTGGCTCGGCCGGCGGCTCGCCGGCGGCGGTCCCCGGTGATCGGTTTCGAGTGGGCGCTGGAAGGCAAGCGACCTGGCAGCTACGACGAATACGGCCTGCTGGAGTGGAGCGACGGGCGGCTCGATCGCGAGGTGTTCGACAAGCTCAGACACCGCTACGCCGCGAGCACCGCCGGCGACCTGCCGCAGGTGACGATCGGGACCGCGAGGATCAGCGAGAACGGCGCGATCTCCTACTACCTGGTCCTGGCGATCCGGGAGTGGTCGGGTCACCGCGACTTCGCCAACCGCAAGATCGCCTACACCCGATGGTTCTACGTGCCGTACGAGCAGCTCGTCGACCAGCCGGTGTCGTACACGGCGCTCTACACCGCCTTCGCCGCGTTGCCGCTGGAGCCGCGGCCTCCGCTGACCGTGGCCGTGCCGCCCTACGACCCGGAGGCCATGGCACCCGGCCCGGACACGCTCTCCGCCGCGGCGCTGCTGCTGAACGGCCGGCCCGTCTGCGTGATCGGCGCCGACACCGTCCCCATGATCGATCGGCTGCGATTCGCGGACACCGTCGCGGCGCTGCTGCCGTACGGGACGCGGACCAGGTTCACCGCCGCCACCTGGACCAGCAGCACCAGCGAGCACAGCATCAAGCTGTCGTTCGCGCGGTACGCCCCCGAGGGCGCGCAGACGGTGATCTGGGGACGCGCGGCCGAGAGCGTCCACGACCAGACGCCGTCGAAACTCTGCTACCGGTTCTACACACGGTCGGACGTACCGGCGACGGAGATGATCGCCAGGCTCGCCCGGCAGGCCGAGCCGCTGTCGATCGAGAAGGACCGGCCCAAGGTGCTCCAACTGGTCGAACAGTCCGGTTCCGCGGCACTGGAAGCAGAACCCGAGCCGGATCGCTCCCCGCCCGGCCCTCCTCCCGCGCTACCCGTGAGCGCCGTCGACACTGTGGCCCCCGGGGACACCACGGTGGCGTACCGGAACGGTGTGGGAAACGCCTACACCGAGGGGCTGGCCGACGCGCTCACATACGCCGCCGACGTCCGCGCCGCGGTCGAGGATCTGGCTCGCATGGGCACGACGGACCCCACCAAACGGCAACACATCCAGAGGGCCCTGCTCCAGCGCAACTGCTTCCGCAGTGTGATCGATCCCCGTACTGACGCGGACCATCTCTACGCACGGCTCGTGGACGCGGCATTTCCGGCAGAGGAGATGTGGAGGCAGTCCAGCCAGGACGTCGCCGACGCCCTCATCTGCTCGCCGAACACGCCGGAGACCGTCCGGCAGAAGCTCGCCTCCCTCATGGGCACGCCTACCGTCGAGCGCCGGCGGACCTGGCGGGCCCTGGACCGGCGGGTGCGCCTGGCAATGATCCTGACGGGCACGGCCGCGATCGTCGCGGTGGCCGTCGTGGCCGTCTTCCTGACTCTGGGCGACGCCGGCGAAGCCCCTCCGACGGACCTCCCCCCTTCGCCGCCGACTGTGATCGTTCAGGCTCCCGCGGACCAGCGGTACGCCGCCGAGGCCTTCGCCGAGAGGCTCCGCCGCGACGGCTATGCCCCGGCCATCGAGACGATCGACCCGGCGACCGTCACGCCGCCCGCCGGCGTGCCGGCCGTGACCGTCGCGTACGACCTCGACGTCCTCGGGGCGGTCAGCGGCGGTCAGTACTCCGGCAGGGACGTGCGGGGGGACCTGCAGGCGTGGGGCCTCAGTGAACTGGCGGACCTTCGGGTGACGAGTCCCGACGTCCTGCTCGTCAGGGACGGCATCAAACCGGAAAGGTTCCTCGACCACCCGGGCGAAGGCGACGACATCCTCATTCGCAATACGATCGGCGGAGAGCAGCTACGCGCGCTCACCGAGCGTGGCCTCCGGCTGACCACCGTGCCGGCCCAGGAGATCTCGCGTCGGCTGGCCGAGAGGTCCGCCCGCGCAGCGATCGTGCCCGAGAGCGTGAGCGCCTTCGAGGGCTACCAGCGCCCCGCTCCGCGCGACCTGCCGCTCCCGCGGCGCAGGCTGGTCGTGCTCGTCAACCGTGCGGCGGACGAACCGATGCGACAGGACCTGCTCCAGGTCGCCGGAGCGGCGGATCTCGGGCACGCGCCGCAAGGCGACCCCATGCTGGCCGCGAAGGCCCTCGTCGATGAGATCGCCCCGGTGGCGGAACCGACGTCCCCGGACGAGCCGGAAGGAACCTCTCCCTTCCCGTACGCCCTCTTCTTCGTGGTGGTCGCCATCGCCTTCGTGGCGGTGGTGCTGTTGATGTGGCGGCCCGCCCGGCTCGGCGGAACGCTCAGCCGGCACCGCCGGTGACCGTCTCGGTGGCGCAGCAGGCAGAGCCGGCCGCCTTCGGGAGGGTGCCGATCGTGAGGCTGCCGGCTGTGGGGCTGTCGGCCTTGACCACGTACACCTCCCAGGGCTCGCCGCCGGGGCCGTGCACCCACACCAGGTGCCGATGATCGATCGTCGCCCGTGACCGCTACCTCGCCGACAACGCGGACCTGCTCCTGGACGACCCGAACGCCAAGGTCGCCCTCTGGGCGCACAACGGCCACATCATGAAGGCCGGCCACAGCGGCGGGTTGGTGCCCACGATGGGCCTGCATCTCAGGCAGCGCCACGGTGAGGCGTACTACGCACTCGGCGTGCTCTTCGGAGAGGGCCGGTTCCGGGCCCGCCGGCCACGATTCGGAAAGGTGGACCCAGCCAGACCTCCGGTCACCTTCCGCGTTCCGCTCGTCCGGAGAGCGGCGGTCGTGGAGGCTCGCCTGGCCACCGCTCATCCGGGGGTGATCATGTGATCGACCTGCGGAGCGGGCCACGGCCGGAGGCCGTGACGCGGTGGATCGGCGAGCCCCTCCACATCCGTGGCTACGGGGGGTGGTGAGACGGCTCGTCTACAAACGCAGATACACGGCCACAGTGCTCGCCGAGCACTTCGACGGCATCGCCTTCGTGCCCGAGGTCTCCGCCTCCACCCCTCTGTAGATTCTCAGAGATCGAGAGCGAGCGTGGCGAGGTGACGGGCGATCCCGGCGGTATCGGTGTTCTGCACGTTGCTGAGCACGACGACCTGGATGTCGTCGTCGGGCAGGTACATGTTGCTCGCCGTGTAGCCCTGGAAAAGACCCGGGTGATACCGGAGCCGGTGCCCCTGGAGCCGGTCGACGAGCCAGCCGAAGGCGTACGCGCTCGACGGCAGGTTGAGGCAGCCGGTGGGGGGACACTTCGCCTGCGGCGTGAACGCCAGCTTGACGGTCGCGGGTGGCGCGACCGTGTACGAGCCGAATGCCCGGTCCCAGCGAGCGAGGTCGTCGACGGTGGAGTAGAGGCCGGTCGCGGAGAACAGCTCGGAGCCGTTCAGGAGCGGGGCCGGTGACCCGAGTGTGAAGTAGCCCTTCGCGTACCCGGCGGGCGGATATCCCCTGCTGTAACCGGTGTGCCGGAGGTTCAGCGGGCCGGTGATCAGCTTGTGCAGTACGACGCCGTACGGCTCGTGCGTCACCGCCTGGATGATCGCACCGGCCAGGACGTAGCCGGAGTTGGTGTACTTCCAACTGGTGCCGGGCGTGAAGTCCAGCGGCAGGTTCACGAACTGCTGGATCAGTTTCCGGGGCGTGGTCGGTCGCGTGACATTGGCGAGGTAGCTGGGCAGTGTCTCGATGTTGGGGATGCCCGAGGTGTGTGTGAGCGTCTCGCGGATCGTGATGGGACGCCACGCCGCCGGGCATGCCTTGATGTATTCCGGGACGAGATACGGGCAGATCCGGTCGTCAAGCTTGAGCAGCCCGCGGTCTTGCAGTTTCAGCACGAGCATCGAGGTGAACTGCTTGGTGATCGACATGACCCGGTAGACCGTGTCCGGCCGGTTGGGGATGTGCTTTTGCTCGTCGGCCTCGCCGGCGGCGAAGCGAGCCAGCACCCGCCCACGTCGTACGACCAGCGCCGAGCCGGTGAACTGCTTCTTCGCGGCCAGATCCCGCAGGTACGCCAGCATCTCCGCACTGGCGGAATCGTCCTGCGGCGCCGATGACGTGCCCGGCGGGTCCGATTTCTGGGTGGAATCGCTCGTGTCGCCGGTGGCCGGTGAGTCCGAATTCTGGGCGGGCCGATTCGTGGTGTCCGACAGGCTGTTCTGATCGCTGGAGAAGTTCGCGGTCGTATCCGTTTTCTGCCAGTTGTACGGCAGAGCCCGGGAATCCGTCTCGCCCTTCTGCATCGGCGTGAGGGCAAGCGTGACGTCGCGGAGCAGGTTCTGCCGTTGGCGCTGCCGCTCGCGCTCCGACTGCCGCTGCTTGTCGCGTTGCCCGGAGTGATGGCGCCCATGCGCTCGGGCATGATCGCGCGCGGTCGGGTGATCGACGTCGAGGCCGGTCACGACGACACCTCCGGCGGACGCGGCGACGGCGGGATTGCCCAAGGGTACGGCCCCACCGGTCAGCGCGGTGCCGAGCATAAGGAACCCAACAACATTAGGACACTTGGGCATTTTCTCCCCCACGAAACGTACCATTGTCCCGAATTCAGACATGTCCCGAATTGATTGAACTCGAGAATGCCCGGAGGACCATTCTTCCGGGGGGCTGTTTTCCGTTGACCGGCACCACAAACGCCGACCGCCGCGGTTTTCCTTATTCGTTGGAGCTACCGTGATCAGAGACTACGGAGGGCGCCACCGAGGGAAAACCTCAATGCGCCGGTTCCGAATCGCACTGTGACCGCCAGCCGTGGACCAGCAGGTCGAACACCGTCTCCACAGCCGCGCGCGGATCACGCCGGCCCTGGGCCAGCGTCGGTATTTCCAGGACGAACCGCGCGAGAGCCGAACATGCGAGATCATCCACCTCCCGCCCGAGTTCCCCCGCGATCACGGCGCCGAGGGCGGCCGCATGTCGCATCCACATGCGCTCCGCGTACTCGCGCAGCGCCGGCGTCCGGTCCACCAGCGCGTGGAACTCGCGCAGACGAGGATCCGACCAGATCCGCACCCAGGACTCCAGCGCATGGGCGCGGAGCGCCTCGATCACGCTCTGGCCCTTGGGTCGTTCGCGCACGGCGGCGGTCAGCGCCTCCTCGACTTCCTCCTCGCGGTCGAAGACCAGTGCCTCTTTGCTGGAGAAGTGCGCGAAGAGGGTCGTCGTCGACACATCGGCCCTTTCGGCGACGTCGCGGACGCTCACTCCTTCGAAACCGTGCTCCAGGAAGAGTTCCAGGGCGGCGTCGGCGATGGCCTGCCTCGTCGCGGCCTTCTTGCGCTCACGACGGCCAACGGTCGGAGAGTCGGGCATGGCGCCACTGTACCCCAGAACTGAACTGAGACAGAAACTGGACTGGTTGCACTTTCAGACTCATTTCTGCTTTGGTGGTCTCCACAGGGGTCGCCGTCCCGTGGGGGCGGCACCGGTCGTCGCCGCACCGAGGCGTCACCGGGAACCCCGCCGACGAAGGGAATCCACCGTGAGCTCTCGGACACCCGCGAACGCGCGGATCAGCATCATCGGCGCCGGCCCGGGCGGCCTCACATGCGCACGCATCTTGCAGCAGCACGGCATTCCGGTGACGGTGTACGACCGGGATCCGGATGCGGACTCCCGCAACCAGGGAGGCTCGCTCGACCTGCACGAGGAAGACGGCCAGCTCGCACTCCGTGAAGCGGGCCTGCTGGAGGAGTTCTTCGCGCTCGCCAGGTTCGAGGGGCAGGAGATGCGCCGCATGGACTCAGCCGGACGCGTCCTTGCCCACCATCTGCCGGACGAGGGCGAAACGGTCAGCCCCGAGATCGACCGCGGACAGCTTCGCGCTCTCCTGCTGCGCTCACTCGCCGCGGGGACGGTTCAGTGGGGACGCACCCTCGAGTCGGTGAGCGGACCGGCCGATGGGCCGCGAACGTTGACGTTCACCGACGGGACGGCCGTCGAGGCGGATCTCGTGATCGGTGCCGACGGCGCCTTCTCCCACGTCCGCGCTGCCGTGTCGCCCGCGACACCGCGCTACGTCGGGGTCAGCTTCCTCGAGGCGTGGTTCGACGACATGGACATCGCGCACCCCGAGCTTTCCGAACTGGTCGGGAGGGGCAGCGCCCACGTCGCCGACGGGGAGCGCGGCCTCTTCGCACAGCGGAACAGCGGCGGCCATATGCGGGTCTACATCATGCGGCGCGTCCCCGTGGACTGGATCGCGGCGAACGGGCTTCGCCCCGAGGACACCGAGGGCATCCGCGCGCATCTACTCCGCGAGTACGCGGCCTGGTCGCCACGGCTGCTCCGGATGATCACCGACAACGACGGCGCCTACGTCGATCGTCCGCTCTTCGCCCTGCCGGTTCCGCATACATGGGAGCACTCGCCCAGCGTGACGCTCCTCGGAGATGCCGCACACCTCATGCCGCCGTTGGGCGTCGGCGTCAATCTCGCCATGCTCGACGCCGCCGAACTCGCGCTCGCGCTCGTCAACTCCTCCACCATCGACGACGCCGTACACAGCTACGAGAAATCGATGCTCCCGCGCTCGGCCGAAACAGCCCAGATGCTCGAACACGGCGCCGAGTTCCTGCTGGCCGTACCCGACCCCGACGAGACCGAGCCGTTGGGTCACGCCCGGCACTGAAGTCAGCCCGGCCAGGTCTTCTCGGAGCAGAGCACCCGGGCGGCCTCGTGGGGTTCGGCGTCGCGGACGTGGTAACGCCCGTCATCCATCCCGAGCATCGTCACGATGCCCGAGGCGAGGACACGGCGGCCGTGGGGGTCACGGACGTGCACGATCCTGCCCGTCAGAAGGTTGCCGTCCTCCGGATCCCCGCCGGCGGTCTCCCTCTCCCAGCGCCACATCCGGTAGGTGCCGCCCGCCTCCTTGACCCGGAGGTCAAGCTCCTCGAACGGATGCGACGGGATCAGGAAGGTGGGCGCATGATCGGGGTTCAAGGCGGTGGAGACCGGATCCCCGCCGAGGAACCCCGGCGGCGTGGCCACCCATCGCACGCTCCCTTCCGAGCGCCGGAACTTGTCCGGCCGCATGGCCGCCCACTGCCCGGCCGTCGTGACGGGGACGGGCACCCGGAGAGGCTCCGGCGGTGACGTAGATCCGATCAGTTCCGCCGGCTTCATGTGGACGAGCGGATCGAAGACATCGCGGACCGGCCAGAACCGGATCAACCAGCGAGTGACGTCCGGGTCGTTGACGTGCACGGTCAGGCCGTACTCGAAGAGGGGAGGCCCGACCAGGAAGTCAGGGCCACTATCGTCCATCACGCCTATCTGGATCACTCCGGTCTCGGCCGTGAAGTTCAACTGCTCGATCGGCCTCCAGGAGGACCCCGGCTCCGACGGCTCGGCGTCCCACGCCTCCAGGTGGAGGGTGGCGGTGTAGTGGAGGGCCTCCGACTCGTCGTCCCGAAACTCCGGGCAGTCGGTGCCGCCATAGATACAGAGCCCGCCGTACTGCACGTAGAGCTCGTCGTCGAGGTAGCGGATCAGGCGGGCCAATGTTGTCCTTCGCGTCGTCGGGATGTGCGGAGGCAGCATGCCCGACGGCACCGACAGATCACCGACCACGCAGGCGGGCTCACCCCGGCTCGCCAAGTAACGTGGGTGATCACCCGCGATCGACGTGGCCTTTTCTCTCGAACGCGGACGAAAGCTGGCGGCGTGTGCGGTCACAGGCGGAATCCCGGGAGCGGCACGAACGTGATGAATTGAACGGCAACAAGACCTGAGCAACTCAAACCTGGTTGAGGCCGTAGGAGCTGAACCAGATACTCGGCGGAGGTGTTAACCGCCTGGTGCGGGGCGAAGAGCGCCTTATCCGGTCACTGACCACGACGTCGCCGATGGGCTCGGGCTGCCGACGACGTCACCGACTCGTGGAGGGGATTGGCGTGCCTGACGGATGGCAGTGGGACAGCACGCTATTTCAGGGGTGCGCAGCCTACTACGAACGCGGCCGGCTGCCGTATGCTCCGGGATTCGCCGAAACGCTGGCTGCGACGCTCGCTCTGGATGGCCGGGGCCGACTTCTCGACGTCGGCTGCGGGCCGGGCACCGTGATTCTCGCTCTGGCGCGGTTCTTCAGTGAGGCGATCGGCATTGACCCAGATGAGGACATGCTGGCCGAGGCCGGGCGACAGGCCAAGCATCGTGGGGTGACCAACGCACGTTGGGTGGCTGCCCGCGCCGAGGACCTGCCGGCCGGTCTGGGCACGTTCCGGGTCGTGGTGTTCGCTCAGTCTTTCCACTGGACCGTTCGAGATCGCGTCGCTGCCACCGTGCTGGAGATGCTGGAGCCGGGCGGCGCGTTCGTCCACATGAGCGACCTCAAGAATCCAGCCGCCGAGCCGGCGCCACTGCCGCTGCCCGCTCCCCCGTACGCGCAAATCAGCGACCTGGTACGTCGGTATTTGGGGCCGGTACGCCGCGCGGGACAGGGAACGCTCGTCAACGGCACGCCGGATCGTGAGGACCTCGTCCTGGCACAGGCTGGGTTCGTAAACTTCGAACGACATGTGGTGGCGGCCGGAGCGGTGGCCGATCGCACCGCAGACGACATCGTGGCGTGGGTGTTCTCCCGATCCGACTCCGCCCCTCACCTGTTCGGCGACAGGCTGGAGGACTTCGAACGGGACCTCCGCGGGGTGCTGCAACAAGCGTCACCCGACAATCGCTTCGCGGAGCATCTTCCGGCGACCGAGATCATGATCTGGCACAAGCCGCATGGTGAGCGGTGACGGCAGCGCCGCAACGGCCCGTCAACCAGGGGTCTCCAGCGACCGCGCCCGCTTACGCCGTCAGCGCCCGCGCCGTATCCGAAGCACGCACCACCCACAGCGCCGCATCTCCGCCCAGGTGACGGCCTACTGACCGCCGTTCCTCTTCCGATCGTGCCGCAGCGCGAGCCGCACCGCGAAGTAGACGACCGCAAACAGTACGGCCACCTCGAACACGAGCAGGAACAGCTCTACCAGCCCGAACCCGAACATCGACCACCCCTCAAGGGAAAAGGGATCGAGCGCAGTATGCGCCAGTGGTGCGCCACAGTCGAGCAAACACCTCCGGGGGCCTCGGCTCCGGGGTGATCAGAGAGGCGAGACGTGCGCGTGCCGCGCCAGGGTTCCGGCTTGATCACGTGCCCCGAGCGTGCCCTACGCCGGGGCAATCATGGGAATCAGCGTGCGGGCCGCACGCTCGTCCCCCTTCCGCGCATCCCGTATGCCGTCGACCCGCTGCGGAGCAGCAGCAGGCCGGCGACGAAGGGGCAAGTCCGTCTTCGCGGTACGTCAGCCGGTCGCCGTTCCTCGGCCGCTGGATGCCAAGGGGCACAGGCGGGCTTGAGCCGTAAGAGCTGGTCTGCTGGGCTTGCCCGGGTCGATGGAAGGAGGGATGCGCGGGCTCTACATCGGCCACCCATGGCCCGCGCTCTCCAGCGGCCCCCAAGCCGCATGCCCGGCCGCCGAGCGGGCGCAGGTCGACCGCCGATGCGATCCTGTCGGCCTCTTGCGAAACGCCCGGCGATCAACGTGGTGATGATCGCCGCGCGTCTTCCCTCCTGCCTAGCAGCAGGACTTACCCGCGCTCGCCGTCTCCTTTTCGGCGTCGTCGGTGGCGCAGCAGACGGAGTCAGCCTCCTTGGTGAGGGTGTCGGCGTCGGCCTTGACCACGTAGACCTCCCAGGGCTCGTTCCCGGGACCGTGAACCCACACCTTGTCCTGAAGGGCGTAACAGCAGGTGGTGTCGTTCTCCTCGAAGGTCGCCAACCCGGCCTCCTTCAGGCGCTCGGTCGCGGCGTTGACCTGATCGCTGTCCTCGACCTCGACGCCGAGGTGGTCCATCCGGGTCGGCTCGCCCGCCTCGCCCTCCAGCAGGACGAGCTTGAGCGGCGGCTCGGCGATGGCGAAGTTGGCGTAACCGGGCCGCCGCTTGGCGGGCTCGACGCCGAACAGCTTGGAGTAGAACGCGATCGAGCCTTCGAGGTCGGCGACGCGCAGAGCGAGTTGAACACGGGACATGGGTGTCCTCCCTTGGCATTCAAGCAGCGGGCAGCCGAAGCCATGCCCGCCTGCTTCGATGAACTTCTAATCAACGGATACCCGGAGTTTGTGTCCTTGCCTAGACCTGTGTCAAATTAGAGACATGTCGAAGCAAGAGCTGCCGATCATCGACGCAGGTGTGGACGTGTCCGGCGCGGCGTGCTGCGCGCCGCTGGCGTGCGAGCCGTTGTCGGAGAGCGAGGCCGCCGAGCTGGCGCCGCTGTTCAAGGCGATCGCCGACCCCGTACGGCTGCGCCTGCTGTCGCTGATCGCCTGCCACGAGGGCGGCGAGACGTGCGTGTGCGACCTGACGGCGGCCTTCGACCTCACCCCGCCGACGATCAGCCACCACCTCAAGGTCCTCAAGCAGGCTGGGCTGATCGACTCCGAGCGCCGGGGCACGTGGGTGTACTACTGGATCAAGCCCGAAGTTCTGGCCCGCATGTCGGCCCTGATTGGCCCGGCGTCGCCCGCCCTCGCCGGTACGGCGTGACCACGGGCGTCGGACGGCGGGCTTTCGCCGAGTTCCTGGGTACCGGCCTGCTCGTCGCCGTGGTGATCGGGTCGGGCGTGATGGCCGTACGCCTGTCGCCGGACGTCGGGGTACAACTGCTGGCCAACAGCGCGGCCACCGCGGCGGCTCTGCCGGTCGTCATCATCCTGGTCGGGCCGATCTCCGGCGCGCACCTCAATCCGGTCGTCTCCCTGGTCGACTGGCTGCTCGGACGCCGCGACCGGAGCGGGCTGAGCACCCGCGAGGTGGTCGCCTACCTGCCCGCCCAGGTCGCCGGGGGCATCGCCGGGGCGGTCCTGGCCAACCTCATGTTCGCCCTGCCGCCCGTGACCGCCTCCACGCACGTTCGGTCGGGTCCGTCGCTGTGGCTCGGCGAGGTCGTCGCCACTGCCGGCCTGGTCGCGCTCATCGTCGCCCTGGCCCGGCAGGGCCGCGCGCATCTGGCTCCGCCGCTGGTCGGCGCGTACATCGGAGCCGCGTACTGGTTCACCAGCTCCACCAGCTTCGCCAACCCTGCCGTGACGATCGCCCGAGGCTTCTCCGACACCTTCGCCGGGATCGCCCCGCCCTCCATTCCCGCGTTCGTCGCCGCCCAACTGCTCGGCGCCCTCGTCGGAGCGGTCATCGCCGTCGCCCTGTATCCCGCATTCGGCCCGGCCGGAGCCGACGCCCGTCAGGACGACGGGGACCATGACGTCGTCGTGCCGCACTCGTCCTGATCAGCGCCGCTGACCCCGTCAAGGAGCCCCACGTGTCCGACATCCCCGAGGTGCTGTTCGTCTGCGTACACAACGCCGGGCGCTCCCAGATGGCCGCCGCCCTGCTCGACCACCACGCCGCCGGTCGGGTGCGGGTCCGGTCCGCCGGATCGGCTCCCGCCGACACCATCAACCCCGCCGTCATCGCAGTCATGGACGAACTCGGGCTCGACCTGTCCAAGGAGTTCCCCAAGCCGTTGACGACCGAAGCCGTCCAGGCCGCCGACGTCGTCATCACCATGGGCTGCGGGGACGCCTGCCCGATCTTCCCCGGCAAGCGCTACCTCGACTGGCAGCTCGACGACCCCGCAGGCAAGCCCATCGACCAGGTCCGCCCGATCCGCGACGAGATCGACCGCCGCGTACGCGATCTGCTCGCCGAACTCGTCCCCGCCCACTAGAAGGACGTCATCTCAGACCGGCTCGGCACTCGCTGGGCCGGTTTCCGTTCTTCCACAACAGGCACTTAATCGTTTATCGTCGATAAACGATGAATGAGGAAACGAGGCCGCTCGACCGGGCCACCGCCGCCGAGTACGCCAGTTGGTTCAAAGCCCTGGCCGACGCCACACGCATCCAGATCGTGACCCTGCTCGCCCGCGCCCAGACGCCGATGGCGGTCAAAGAGATCGTGGACGCCGTCGAGGTCGGACAGTCGACCGTCTCCGCGCACTTGAAGGTGCTTGCCGAGGTGGGGTTCGTCCTGGTCGAGCATCGCGGCACGGCCAGCCTGTACCGGATCAACGACGCCTGCGTGGAGTGCTTTCCCACCGCCGCCGACGTCGTCATGGGCCGCCCCGTTCCCGCCCCTGCGCCGCCCTGCTGAACGGAGAAGACATGTCCGAGAACGTGGAAGCAGTCAGAGCCGATGCCGTCACCCGCTACGGCGAGCTGGCCAAAGCCGCCCAGGCAGGCAAGCAGGTCATCGACTGCGAGCCGCAGGAGTTCACCGACGGCTGCTTCGGCGCGGCCGGCTGCGACGACACCACCGGCCTGCCCGACGGAGCCCTGCGGGCCGGCCTGGGATGCGGCAACCCGGTCGCCGTCGCCGACCTCCAGCCCGGCGAAACCATCCTCGACCTGGGATCGGGCGGAGGCATCGACGTCCTGCTCTCAGCCCGCAGAGTCGGCCCGACCGGCAAAGCGTACGGCCTGGACGCCACCCCCGAAATGATCGAACTGGCCAAGGCCAACGCCACCGAGGCCGGAGCGACCAACGTCGAGTTCCTGCACGGCAACATCGAGGACATCCCGCTCCCCGACGACAGCGTGGACGTCATCATCTCCAACTGCGTGATCAACCTGTCCGCCGACAAACCCCGCGTGCTCGCCGAAGCCTTCCGCGTGCTCAAGCCCGGCGGCAGGCTCGGCGTCTCCGACATCATCGCCGACGACGGACTCGACCCCGCCCAGCGCGCCGAGGCCGAACACCTCGTCGGCTGCTCGATCGGCACCCTCACGGAAGCCGATTACCGCGCCCTGCTCGCAGAGGCCGGGTTCACCACATACACGATCACCCGCACCCACGCCGCGACCGGCGGCCTGCACTCGGCGATCGTTCAGGCGTCCAAGCCCTCCGCCCCGCCCGGGATCCTCATCCGCCCCATGCGAGAGACCGACGCGGCGCAGGTCCTCGCCATCTACCAGGCCGGCCTCGACGGCGGAAACGCCAGCTTCGAGACCACGGCACCGACCTGGCAGGCGTTCGACGCCGCGAAACTGCCGCTCCACCGGCACGTCGCCGTCGACGCCGTCAGCGGGCAGGTCGTCGGCTGGATCGCGGTCAGCGCCGTCTCCTCCCGATGCGTCTACGCCGGAGTGGTCGAGCACTCCGTGTACGTCCACCCCGACCACGGTGGCCGCGGAGTCGGGCTGGCGCTCCTGAACGCCCTCATCCACTCCACCGAGACCGAGGGCATCTGGACCATCCAGTCGGGCATCTTCCCCGAGAACACCGCCAGCCTGCGCCTGCACGAGAAGGCCGGCTTCCGCGTCGTCGGCACCCGCCACCACGTCGGCCGCCACCACGACCGCTGGCGCGACGTCGTCCTCCTCGAACGCCGCAGCACCGTCACAGGCCTGTGACCACCGATTGTGCTGGCGAACTGTGCTCATAGGGATCAAGGCGGCAGCGCGGCGCGCCGCCGTACTACGGCCCACCGCACGCACCCCGCCGTAACCGAGCGAACTGAGCCGATGCCGGCGACGCGCCGCCGCAACGTGGTCAGAGCTCAAGCACCATGAGGATCTCGTCGCGATCATCACCGGGGGCGAGCCGTAGCGCACCGGGCCACCGACCGATCTCTTTCCAACCGAGCCGCCTATAGAAGTCTTCGAGCCCCACACCGCCCCGGGCGGCGAGGTGAAGCTGTTCGAGTCCCATCTCTTCCCGGGCCACATGGCGCACCTGGCGCATCATCGCAGCGCCGATGCCCCTGCTGCGGAAGCTCGTGTGCGTTTGGACGTGATGAACGGTGCCCCAGTGAGCGATCAGTGGGTCGACGTTCCTGCGTACGTTCAGCCAGCCGGCGAGCGTCCCATCGACGAGGGTCAGGAGGAACCGACTGCGCTCCGGGTCGAGGTCGGCGATGAGCTGGTCAGCCACCACCGCCACCTCATCAATACTGACAGGGGGAAAGGGGAAGCCGGCCGCACCCCCGGCGTTGGTCACCGTGACCCAGCACTCGATCAGCTCCCGCCGCAGGTCGGGGGACATCTCAAGTCCGTCGGTGACCTGTAGAAAAACTGGAACACCCTCACGCATCATGGCCCCAGCCTGACAGACCCTCCGACGGCCCCGGAGAGAAGATCGCCTCCGGCGGGGGCCTCGGCTCCGAGGTGATCGCCCCGCGACAGCCGAGACCGTAGCTGGCTCAGGTGGGAAGCCTGGTCATCCCGTCCGCCACAACCCGGGCAAGCCGGCAGACCGGCTGCCGCTCCGCGGTGGATGGGAATCAGGGGTAGTCGCGGATCAAGAAACGAAGAAGCCGCCGACCTGCATCGCTGCTGGCCAGGGGCCACTTTTCCTGCTGCTGGCAGGTCCAGGGTTCGAACCTGGGTAGGCTGAGCCGACGGTTTTACAGCGCGTGACCATTCCAGGTCCCCCGATGCTCTTGACCTGCGCCGGAGCCTGCTCGCCGGCCCGCGGCCAGCAAGATCATTGCACGCATATTGCACGCGCCGACAGGGAGAACCAGCGGTCACGTCCGGGGGAGCGCTCGCAAAAGTTGCTCTTCCATCGTGGCGATGATCGGCTATCTTGGAATCGGTGAGAGTCCCGCGGCTTTGCCGTGAGCTGAGCTCCATCGAGATGTTTACCCATATCTATGGGTTTCGAATTTAGGGTGTTGAGTTTGTGTCGCCATTAGGCGGCCTTCAAACTCGACGCCCTTTCGCATTTTTAGGGGAATTTTCAGGGAAATGGCTATATCCCCGGAAGGGGGGTGAGACAGGGATGAGATCTACGTTCGCCATTGAGGTTGTGCGGACGGTACGGCACGCCTTGGGAAGCTGGGGCCGTACCGCCCGCCTGGCGGTCCTAGTGGTGCTCTTCGCACTGATGGGATGCCTCTTCACCGCCATCCAGCGGCTCCCGCTGATCGCCTGGTGAGGCATCTGACCTCCAAACGCACAGCTTAGGCGGAAGACTGGGCCTCCTGCATCCTCGCAGGGGTTACGTCCTGCTCCTTATCAGGGCACCGTCAAGCCGTGCTGTTCGCGGACTGGGAGAGGTGCGACCTCGCACGCGCCTCCCCATCCGCGTATCCCGTATGCCGTCGACCCGCTGCGGAGCAGCAGCAGCAGGCCGGCAACGGAGGCGCAAGGCCGTCTTCGCGTGTACGTCAGCCGGTCGCCGTTCCTCGGCAATCGGATGCCAACGGGCACAGACGGGCTTGAGCCGTAGGAGCTGGTCTGCTGTCGATGGCAGGAGGGATGCGCGGGCTCCCACCTCAGCCACTTGCAGCCCGCGCTCTTCAGCTCGGGCGGCATCCCGGAGCCGGAGCGCCCCTGCCGGAGGCAAAGAGAAGGGACGGGAGATGCGAGGACGGCCGAGAGGATTGCTCCGAGCGGCCCTCAACAGCATGCTGGGGGCTCTCTGCGCAGGCTTCCTGTTAAGCCTTTTGGCCATGTGGCTGTTTCACAATAGGCGATGGCCATTCGAGTATGACTTCGGGTGGGACCACGTCCTCGCCTTCACGCTGATGAGCGGCATGCTTGGAGTGCTGCACGCCATTCGCGACGAGTGGGCCCGCAGGAAATCGGCAGGGCGTGAGCTCGGCGCCGATGGAGATCACAGGGACGCGTCCGACGGAGTGTCGTAGCTAGTGCGGTGACCGCAAACGTTCACCGGGTCGGGTGATTACGCGACATGAGTAGCTGATCGTCCCCAGCAGCCCTGCAACGGGTGACCTCGGGGTCAAGAAGCACAAAGGCCTGCCAATCGGCGAATGTCGGCGCGGATCGACCGCCGCAGCAACCATCTCAGCGCCGGCTCCAGCAACTTCTCAGAGGTCCCGCGCGGGGTGACGCGCACGTGGAAGGTGAAGCGGCACCGTTCCTCGCCGAGCGGCTCGACCAGCCTGCCACCCTCGGCGTCGATCCCCGATGTGGTGCGCCAGGCAAACGAACGACCCGGCTCCACCTGGATGACCTCGCCGCCGTTGCGA
The DNA here is from genome assembly GCF_014892245.1 of Microbispora sitophila. Lineage (NCBI taxonomy): Bacteria > Bacillati > Actinomycetota > Actinomycetes > Streptosporangiales > Streptosporangiaceae > Microbispora > Microbispora sitophila. The sequence goes on from NZ_JADBGC010000013.1 coordinate 142,919, forward strand.
TAGGTCCGGCCCGCGAACCGCATCACCTCAGCAGTGGTCGTGCCCACCTGGACGATGCCTTCGGGTCGCGGCGCCATCGTCTTGACGCCCTTCCGCCAGCGTGGATCCTGGCCGTAGTCAGCGACGATCGCCCACACCAGCGCGGCCGGGCAGGCGATTTCCCCGTCCTCTTGAAGCTCGATCATCCGGCAATGCTAGAAGGCTGGTCGAGCTACAACTGAACCCGGTGAACGTTTGCGGTCACCGCACTAGTCGGGGTCGGCAGAGTGGACTGACGGCGGTGCGGCCAGTCTGGTCGGCGGGCGCGTTAGGTACGGCGTGGCGGGCGTGCGGCGGGCGGCCCGAGCCGCTGCCGACCGGGACCGGCCCCCAGGCCGCACGCCCGGACGGCGGGCGAGCGAGGGGCCGCGGTGCGCCGGCGCGGCGCGCCGCCGCCTTGATCCCTATGAGTGCATTTCGGCAACACTCTGATAAACCCTGGCCTGAGCAATCCACAGGCAGTGGGTCCGCTCCGATTCGCACGCTGTTGATGTCCAACTAGGCGTAAGCGGCACAGACCGGCCCCTCAGTCTAGGGGAGAGGGACGAGTCTGCCGCACGGCCGACATCAAGCTGCCTGTCCGATAATCAGGGGCCCTCCTCCCTCCTGCTGAGACCTATGCAAGTCTGCTTGTTGCATGCCCTGTACAGGAGGCTTGCGAATTGGTCATAGTGGTGTTGCGCCGCAGGCCGCCTCCGCGTACAGGATGCGGTCTCTAGCGGCTTGTCGCTGGTTCGATTGAAGGGTGGCCTCCATGGGACGTGGTGATGAGCTCAGAGAGAAAATTGTTCGAACTAGGGAGGGTATCCAATATTCCGTTTTAACTGACGAGCCCTGGCACATCTCCGGGAGCGATGTCGGTGAGTTGATCCGCACCGATCAATCAATAGCCGAATCTATCCATACTGTCGTAATGTCGGTTCGGTATGGCCTACAGGGAACTGGCGTCACTTCGGCGAGAGTGCAATTTGGCCTTTCCTTATCGGGTAGCGGAGCTTTCTTTGTCACGAAGGGACAGTCCGATGCACATATCGTTGTCTCGGTAGACGTGCAGCCGGAAGAGAGGTCGTCGCACGCCCTATAAGGAACCTACACTATGTCCGCGCAAAGAATTGCTCACTGGATGCTTCTTGTGGGCGTGGCATGCCTAGCACTTGAGTGGTATCCAGAGACATGGCCTCTCAGTGATTTCGTCGGCGATCTATATGCAAATGCGGCTACGAGCCTACTGAGCATATCTGCGACCGTGCTACTGATAGATCGCGCTAATGAGCAGCGGGACAGGGTGCAACTCAAGAAGCGCCTGATTTGGGAGATGGGTAGTTCTGATAAGGCTCTAGCCATTCGGGCAGTGAAGGAGATGCGCGATGAGGGCTGGCTCACAGACGGCAGTCTCAGGGATGCGGATCTCACTGGAGCGAACTTGGAGAGAGCTCAACTTGACGGCGCTTCCCTTGAAGGAGCTATATTCTCTGGATCTAATTTGAAATGGGCGCGTCTCGAGCGGGCCGATCTGCGCCGAGCGATTCTCGAGGGTGCCACTGCCGAAAGGGTCAATCTCCGGAACGCCAGGCTAACTGGCGTCAGCCTCAGATCTGCGAGGCTTCCAAGCGCCATATTAGAGGGAATTGACGGAGGGGGTGAAATTGACATGATGGGGGCATCGCTGATTCGAGCAAGCTTAAGGGGTGCGAAACTCGGCTCAGCCCAGCTCGAAGAATGCGATTTTTTCGAAGCCGATTTATCGGGGGCCGATCTGTCTGGGGCGCAACTTCTCCGCGCTATCGTGACGGGTGCTATCCTGGACGAGGTAAATCTGGAACGTGCCGACCTATCAGAATTGCAAGGATGGAAAGAGATAAAAAGCCTAAGGGAGGCACGAATTTCGGGCATAAGGAACGCCCCCGAAGGCTTTAGGGAATGGGCGGTCGAGCAAGGGGCAATCGATGCTTCCGGTAGGGAATCCAGGCAAACGCAAGCCTCAAAGTGAGATCGCAAATCGCACTCGTTGAAACGAGACCCGGTGAGACTCTTGGCATGCGCATTTGCTGGCGCAAAGGTTGGGCATGGCGATAATAGGAGAAATCGAGGTCCACGTCACGAGCGGCAACCGGCAAGAGGCTGATCGGATCGCTTCTGCCGTCGTGACTCGTCGGCTGGCTGCTTGTGCGCAGGTGGTCGCGCCTATCTCCTCTACTTACTGGTGGGCTGGTGGGATTCAGCAGGCGGAGGAGTGGTTGTTACTCATGAAGACGACCGCCGACCGCTTCGAAGACCTCGCGGCGTGCGTGCGTGAGCTGCACTCGTACGAGGTGCCGGAGATCGTGGCGGTTCCGATCGTGCAGGGGACGCTGGATTACTTGGAGTGGATCAGGCGGGAGACGGCCCCAGAGCGCGGCGAGTAGCGCGGATGTCGCCGAGTAGTTCGCGGGCGGCATGGTCGGGCCGGGCTGCGAGGGCCTTCTCGACCTTGGTGAGGTGTTGCATGCCCCAGGTGGATTCGGTGCGGTGGGCTGCTTCGAGGGCGCGGCGGGCGTAGGTGACTCCCTCGGTCACGTCGCCGATTTGGAGCTGTGCCTGTGCGATGTCGGTGTAGACGACGGACACACGCTTTTGGTCCTCGTCCTGGCCGAGAGCGGCGAGGGCGGCTTGGCCGGCCTCTGTGACGTGTTGCTCGTCGCCGAGCCGTACGTAGGTCGAGAGCTGGAAGGCGGCTATGCGTCCGGCGTCGAGAAAGCGGGTCCACGCGCGCTCTCGGTGGGGCCGGGCTCGGGTGTGGGCTTCCTCGGCTCGCTGCAACAGCTCGACGGCCTGGCCGTCGCCGAGTGCGGCCAGCTCTTCGGCTTCGCGGGCCAGCAACCATGCGCGGGTCGCGTCGTCGCCTTCGGCCGGGAGGAACTGCTGGGCGTGTCGGATGTGCTCGACGGCCTCGGGGCCGGTGGTGGCGTACGACCGGTAGGCGTAGGTGCATGCCTGGATGACGCGGTGTCCGCTCTCCTCGGCGGCCAGGGCGGCGACGCGCTCGAATGAGGCCGACTGCGCGGGCTGCTTGAGGTCCCAGGCGATCCAGGACGCCAGCGTTGCGGCTTCGCCGGTTGTTGCCGCCAGGCGGCGCCGGCAGCGCTCGGGCGGGCCGCTTTGAAGCAGGGTGCTCAGCTCGTTGATGTGCGTCGTCAGCCCTTGGTAGATGGCTCGGGCGGGCATGACGTATTCGAGCCGGTGGAAGCCGATGGTGCGCGCTTCGAGCCGTTCAATCGGTCGTCATCGAGCATCTGCGGCCCCCTCAGCGCACGGGAAAGGCGTTCCCAGGGGTCCGCGATGGAGGCCGCGGTTTCGGCGGTCATTCCGGCCGCGAGGAGCAGCATCGTTCGTCGGTCCATCCGGGCATCCAGCCTTCCCACTACCCAGGCCAGCGTCAGAAGGTCGACATCCCACAGATCGTCAGTTGGACGCGGGCCGATCACCACGCCTTCGACGCTAAGGAGCTGACTCGCTGGCATCCCATCCCGAGAAGGGATAGCGCGACGGGATGAGGCAGCTTCGATGATCTGGGAACGGCCGGACGAGCGGGGGGGCGAGTCCGCCTTCGGCAGGCCGCCAAGCGTGGTGAGCCGTTCGACGTGGAGACGGGCCTCCCTGTCTATGCTCCAGGCCAAAAGCGCCGGGACCGTCTTCGACTTCGTCCGGGCCTACATCGAGATGAAGTGGCCTCATGCGGCGGCCAAGAGCCGTGACAGCATGTCCGACGCGCTCGCCACGGCACTTCCGGCGCTGGTAAAGGAACGCCCCGGCCGCCCCGACGCTGAGACGCTTCGGACGGGGCTGCGGAAGTACGCACTCCTGCCAGAGGGCAAGCGGCCTGACGCTCCCCCGGCCATGGCTCGGGCCATTCGCTGGCTGGAAGGAGCCTCGCTCGACCTGGCCGACCTCGGCGAGACGAAGACGGTACGGCTGGCGCTCGACGCGCTCACGCTTCGCCTCGACGGCAAGGCGGCCAGTGCCAACACGGTCAGGCGTAAGCGGGCCGTCCTGCACGCGGTCGTGGAGTACGCGGTGGAGTTGGAAGAGCTTTCGGCAAATCCGCTGCACCGGATTAAGTGGAAGCCTCCCAAGACGACGGAGACTGTAGACCCTCGCGTCGTGGTCAACCCCGGCAGGCTCAGGAGCTGCTGACCGCGGTGACCGAGGTGTGGCAAGAAGCCCGACAGCTCGCACTCACCCCCGCCCAGGCCGCCTCTCCCCTGGCTCGTCGGCCGTACGACCTTCGGCACGCGGCCGTCTCCCTGTGGCTCAACGCCGGCGTCCCGGCCCCTGAGGTGGCCGAGCGGGCAGGGCACGGCGTTGACGTTCTCCTCCGTGTCTACGCCAAGTGCGTTGACGGACAACAGGAAATCGCCAACCGGCGGATTGACGACGCGCTCGCGGCATGATGTACGAGTAAAACCTAGGGTCCCGAAAGCCTCGGGACCCATCATCTTTGCACGAGCTGAAGCCATAACCGCATCCCGAACCGTGAAGAATGCAAGAGCCTTGCTCGGCCTAACTCTAGCCGGAAACAGGATCAGTTTAGAGACGCATAAACCATTCTCGATCAATCTCGACTGCCTCTACAAGCTTGGTTTCGACTCCTAGTTTAAACTCTTTGAGAAGGTCACACAGCCGAGCACCGTCGATTAGATCGATACGCAGGGCTCCAGCACGCCGCGCCTCCGCTTGTGCACCCGGCGTAAATGTCCCAGTTGTAATAAGTATTCCTTTGTCCGCCTTTCCATGCATGGCCCCTTGGAACTCACGAACTTCATCCGGGCCAAGCGACTTCCGCGAGCATTTGCATTGGAATACCACAGTGAGACTCACAAGCGAAAGCCAATAATCAGCGGTACCGTCGATACCACCGTCGCCTGATCGGCCAGTCACGATGACGTTGTCGAATCCGGTTTCACGCAGCAATCGCTGTGTGAGCCGCTCGAAAGCCGACGGTCCGGCGGCAATGATTGCCTCGAGAAGTTCAGAGCGCCAGGCACCCTCTTCGGGTGGTTCTTCCGCATTGGGCGACTCTACTCCGCCGCCGGACAGTTCGGCGAAGACAACATCCGACGCTCCTTGTTTCTCCAAAATTCCAGGAATAATATCCGTTAATGCAGGCGGAGACGGACTCTTCGGCGTCTTCCTCCTCTTGTCGTCATAACCTTTACGGAGTTCTTCCAGTTGATCCTTCTCGACAATCTGGCCGAGGCTCGTCAACGCCCATACGCCCTTACGACTGTTTTCAAGCAGGCCCATGCCTTTTAGATAGCTCAGGGCCCAAGCTAGGCGGTAAGCCACCTCAGTGCGCGGTCCACCCTTGTGAAGGACCTCAAGCTGTTGCTCTGTTAATCCAAGTTGCCGCTGCACCTGCTCAAGAATCTCTGAGTTGGTTGCAGATCCCCCTAGGTCGCGTATAGCAAGCAAGGCTGGCCAGAGGAGATCCTTGTATGAAGGCAGATCACTCGCGGGCATGTGCGCAGAATGCCACACTCGGCCGACATTTCGGCGCCTTCGCCCCACGTGTCGCAAGTCCCCCCTCAGCCGAGATGTGGACGGTCAACGCCTGTGAGGTAGTGGCGGATGCGCAGGGCCATCGAGCGGTCCATGGGCAGGGCTTCGGCCTGGTCTCGGGGCACCCCGCGAACCTCTGTCGACTCGCTGCTCAGGGTGAGCTCGCCGGCTACGGCGCGGGCGGTGAGCACGATGAAGAACTCCTGCCGAGCTTCGCCGTTGCTGGTGCAGAGGATCACGTGCCTGGGGTCGGTGTAGATGCCGACCAGGCCCGTGATCTCGCACAGCACGCCGGTCTCCTCGTGGGTCTCCCTCACCGCGGCTGATCATTGCGCGAGTATTGCGCGACCCCCTACAGACGGCCGCTCAGGGCGGCATCTGGCTGCTCAGGCCCGGAAAGCAGAAGAGGCCCCGAAGGGCCTCTGAGCTGCTGTTCTGCTGGTGGCAGGTCCAGGGTTCGAACCTGGGTAGGCTGAGCCGACGGTTTTACAGATGCCGGGAAGTTGTTGATCGTCAACCGCTTCCGCTGCTGGTCAGCGGCCTATTCGACGGCCAGGAGAACCGGCGCCGCGCCTCTCGTGCCCCCTGTGTGCCCTGCGGTTCTGCGGACCGCTCCCCGTGCCCCGCCTGTACGTCGAGGGCTTCGGCGACCTCCTTGTCACGTCCTTCCACGGCCCGCGCGTAGTGCCGAGTGGTCACACTCGCGTTGGAGTGCCCGAGCCGACGAGCCGCCGCCATGACGCCGTGCCGATCGGCTACCCACGTGGCGTGCGTCGCACGGAGATCATGGGGAGTTACGTCTTTGAGCTTCGCATCCTCGACCGCAGGGTCGAAGTGCCAACGCCTCCACGCGTTGTAGTGAAGAGGCTTGCCCGTCCGCCCGGTGAACAAGAGCGCGTCAGGGTCGTCGGGCAGCTTGGAGAGACGAGCCTTCAGGTTGGTCACGACGAAGGCGGGCAGAACGATCTCTCTCTTCTGGTGAGACTTGGGCGTGTCGAAGACGTGTTTGCCGGCGATCTCCGCCAGGGACTCGGCGACGAGGAGACGACCATTGTCGAGGTCGACGTGACGACGCCGGAGCGCGAACGCTTCACCGATACGCAGGCCGCCGTAAGCGAGGAGCTGCACGATCAGGTCATGCGGTGACCGCATGGCCGCGATCAGGGCCTTTACCTCATTCTCCGTCAGGATGTGCGGCTCAGTCTCGGGCATTCTGGGCAGCCGCACGCCCCGGCACGGCGACGCCTTGATCATCTCGTTGTGCACGGCAGCCGCCATGATCTGCGACATCAGGCGGTACGCCTGCCGGACGCGCGAGGCGCTGAGCCCGCGCTTGGTCATGCTGGCGACCCATTCGCTGATCGTGATCGGGCGGACGTGGCCGACCTCCATCTTGCCGAACCGCGGCTCTATCAGCGTCCGGAGAATCGAGGCGTACGACGCTCTCGTCTTGGGTTTCAATGTCGGGCTGACAGAGGTCAGCCAACGCTCGCCCCACTCCTTGACGGTGATCTTCGCCTGATCCGGGCTGATCCACTCGCCGCGAGCTACCTCGGCCTCTTTGAGCCGTAGCCACCGGTTCGCGTCCTTCTCCTTGGCGAAGGTGTGAGGGGCCGTATGCCGCTGTCCGTCCGGTCCCCAGTAGCGCACTTGCCACCGGCCCGAGGGCAGTTGCCGCGCATTGCCGAAAGCGCGTTCCCGCTTCGCCATCACGCGGCCCTCCCGCCCTCGTAGCCGTCGAGCGTGATAGCTGGCACGACTCCGGCCGCGATGAAGGCATCAAGCGCCGCTTCGGGGATACGCACGTTCCGGCCGACGTGGACGAAGGTGATACGCCGTTCCTCGATCAGCCGTCGAGGGAAGCGCTCGGAGGTGTTCAGACGTTCCGCCGCCTCCTTCACCGTGAGCAACCGTCCCTTCAGGAGCTCTTGAAGGGACGGGAGCTCCTGTCCGGCCTTCCTGGTCACGCTGCCCTCCCTTCAGTTGCCGAAAAATCTTGGCCGTCTCCGAGCGCTTGGAGCTGGTTCATGTGGTTACGCCAGCGCTGGCGTTCGTGGACCGAGCGCAGGAGCCGGACGCCGATGGGGGCCAACTCGGGATCACCGGGCTTGACCGGCCGCCAGACGTAGCGGTGGGGATCGACCGGCTCGTCTTCGATGCCGAGCGCTTCGAGCACCCAAGTGCGGCGATCCTGCTTGTGCTCCGTCAGCGTCTTGTTCGACCACTTCCGCGAGACGAGCACGCGACGGCCCGCGTAGCCGAGGTGATCAGGCTTGTGCGCCTTACCTCTGCACCGGCCCGGAGCCATTCCCCGCTTGGCGCCCTTGGGCTGGATCCCGTATCGGAGCCAGTTCGGGCAGGTCGGCGAGCACGGCTCGAACCGCAGGGCGTTGAGAAGGCGTTCGGCGTGTGCCTTCCGGCGTGGGTCGTCGGTGCCGAGGGCGTCGCCGAGGGACTTGGTGAGGTACTTGGACAGGTACTGGATGAGCTGGTCGGCGTCGGGGGTTCCGGCGAGGACGCTCTGTATGTCGAGCTGGTCGCCGAAGCGGAGCACGTGCAGGGGTTGGGCGTCTTCGTCGGTGTCGAGAGCGTCGAGGGCCTGTTCCCAGGTCGGCAGCACTTCCCCGGTGTCGGGGTCGAGGTAGCCGGCCCCGTCCTCCCACACGGGGAGATGGTCACCCTCAAAACGGACCGTGTCCGTGGACGGCCACCACACTTGGTGGTAGGTCGCGGCGATGATCTGCCGCAGCTCCGCACGCGGGAGGGTGCCGCGGATCGCCATGTGCAGGTGCGGGGCGAGCCGCTTTTGAGGTTCGACGGTGGCGAAGTACTGCACGTCGTATCCGGCGACCCGGCGGAGGTTCTGCACGAAGCGGTCGACGAGCTTGGAGAAGTGCAGCGCGTCACGGGCCGCCCGCGCGTAGTCGTACCGGTCAGGGTCGAGCGGCGCGCCCTCCAGCACCCGCCCGTAGGAGGGCAGGGTGAGCGTGACGAACATGGACGGCCGGTAGGTCTTGCCGTCCGAGCCGGTGAAGGTCCGCCCGAGCGTGGTCTTGGTCATCTGCCGCTTGGGCAGGTCCGGCGCGTCCTGCCGCCGCTTGGTCGAGCGCGTGCGCTTGCCGGAGGTGCGGCCGAGGACGTTGCCACGCATGCCCGCCCGGTTGATCTCCTCGTCCAGGTCCTCGATCGCGGCGTCCAGGTCTGTGGTGTCCCCGCCGGCCTTCTCGATCTCATCCCGCCACGCCTGAGCGTCGGCCCGCAGCTCCACGAGGTGCCGCTGATACTCGTCCGCGTTGTCGGGGAGGTTGACCGGTTCGTGGTCGAGGTGCCAGCCCTCCCGGCACTGCGCCCGCCGAAGCTGCCGGTTGCGCTTGGCGCACGGCGGGCACTTGCTCTCCAAGTGGCCCCGCACGGAACGTCTATGACCTCAACCTGCCCGGTGAGGATGTCCTGCCGCCGCAGCGGAACCGGGCGGATGCACACGCCGTACTGCTTGGCGATCTCCTCCACGACCTCACGGGCAAGGGGCTGTGCCATCCGGACGGCTCGGGGTGTGGAGCGGTCGTGCGGGTTGGTCACCAGTCACCTCCGCACCCGTCGAGAGCGTCGACCAGGTCGAGGCCGTCAACGATGACCGTGGCTTTCTCGCCGCACTCGTGGCACTCGACGATGCCGCGCACGGGGTCGAGCCACAGCACATCGAGAGCGCGGCAGCACGAGCAGCGCAGGCCGCCGAGGATGTGAGCCAGGCGCATCATCAGCTCACCCCCGCGAACTCGGCGACCATCGCCCGGATGTCGGCGTCGGAGACGTACGCCGCCCGGACCCGCACCGGGTCAGGGCTGGTTTCGAGGCGGACGTAGCCGACGCCCGCGCCCAGCTCGGGGACGGGTGAGATGTGGTCGGCGAGTGCACCCCGGTCGCGGGCTCCGTCGCCGAGGACCATGTCCACCTGCTCGGACTCGTCGAGCCGGAGGGCGATTTTGTCGGGGAACAGGTTGCGGATGTTCATGACCTCCTTGCGGGGGTCCTGGAGCGCGGCCATGACCCCGACACCGACCGCGCGCCCTTGCGTGGTGAGTGTGGCCAGGGCCGCCGTGATGCGCTGACGGAGGTGCTTGTCGGGATGGTAGGCGGTGAGGAAGGCGACCTCGTCGACGAGCACCAGGACGAACGGGTCAGCAGGCGTCGGGGTGTGGGAGCGCTGGAGGCCGGCGAACCGGTCGGCCCGCTCCTGCATCACGCTCACGGCCTCGTCGAGTAGGTCGGCGCACTCCTTCGGATCGGCCGCGTACCGGGAGCAGAACAAGGCCCGGCCGAAGGACAGTTCCATCCGCTTGGGGTCCAGCGCCCAGACCTGCACCAGGCCCGCCCGCATCGCCGGGAGGAGCCCGCGGATTGTCGACCACAGGTAGGAGCCCTTACCGGCCCCGGTGGCCCCGGCGATCAGGACGTGTGTGCCGTGGACGTTGAGCCGCAGTGGTGTGCCGTCCTCGCACCGGCCGATCTCGACCGGACCGACAGAGGCGACCTCGGGAATCGGAAGCGCGGGCAGTGGTTCGGCGAGGGGGTCGCGCCGGGGGAAGGTGAGCATGAGCCGCCCGGCCCGAGCGACGGCCACCCGGCAGGAGGGCGCGCCGAAGCCGTGGGCCAGGTGCTCGATGCGGTCGGCCCAGTCGGTGACGGCCTGGCCGTTGAGCATCTTCACGCTGACGCGGTCGGCCCAGCCGTCGCACTCGACACGGATCAGGCGGGGCAGGTAGTCGCGGCCCCGGATGTGCCGACCGAGGCCGGAGACGACCATGACCGGTTGCCAGTGCCGCCGGTAGACGGCGACGAGCCGCCACCAGGCCAGCAGCGGCCAGCCGACCAGGCGCAGGAACGAGCCCCGATCCAGCAACAGCCACGACAATCCGGCCGAGGGCAGGAAGCCGGTCATCACGAGAGCCAGGCGCCAGCCGTACAGGGTCCAGATCACCCCGAGGCCGACCGGCACGGCTACCGCGACCGGATGCCGCACGACCAGGCGGACCAGGCCCGCGAACAGGCGCGACAGCCAGATCACGATGGTGACGATGGCGGGGGTCTGCATGACGGCCGGGCGGAAGACCACGGCCGTGTCTGGGGTGGTGGAGACGAGGTTACGGTGCCTCGTCGCCAGGCAGTTTTCGGAACATTAGACTTCGTGTCCTCTCGTGATTTCGCAGTCAGGGAGAGTTGAGGGGCCGCCGGAAGTTGCCGCTTCCTGCGGCCCCGCTTGCATGTCAGGCCGCCGAGTCGGTGACCTGGGCGTGTTCGGCGTGCAGACGCTCGCAGTCGGCCAGGTATCGGGCGGCGGCGTTGAAGATCTCCCGCGCGATGTCCAGGTCCTCGGCGCTGACCGGTCCGGCTCCGGTGGTCGAGACCGTCACGTCCGCCTCGTCGGACTCCAGGACCAAGTACGGCCGCCCGGACTCCAGCACCCGAGCCCGCGCCCGCGTGATCGAGGCGTAGAACGAGATCCCGATGCGGGGGCGCTCGCCGGGTCGATCGACATCGACAGGTGCGTGTACGGCCGCCCGGTCACGCCGCCGCCTCCTTGCCGTTGCCGGCCGCCTTGGCGTGAGCGCGAGGAGCGCGCATCTCCCGAGCCCGAATGGAGTAGGCGAGCCGTCCGGACCCGTTGACGTACGGGGTCACGGTCAGCCCGTCGAACTCGACCGGCGTGAACGGCAGGCCCGCCACCGAAGCCGGGGGCACCGGCTGCACCGGAGCGAGGATCTTGACGGCCACGGTCTTCTGCGCCGCCTTCAGCGACGGGTCGGCGTCCATCACGGGGATCTGCCAGACGAGTTCGCCCGTCTGCTTGTCCCGCGCCTGGACGAACCGGCCGTTGCTCGACGCCTCGAAATCCTTGACCGGCTCGACCTCACCCACCGCATAGCACCCGTACGGGAAGATCTGGCCGAAGCTGATCGGAATGGGTCCCTGTAGAGCCATGTGACACCACCTCCTCATCTTGTCCTGTCGGTCAGCTTGACTGACCAAGCTACCTCTCCATGAAACGCGAAACCCGCTTGGCTAGTCAAGTACACCAAGCGGGTTCGCGGAGGAAAGTTGGATTACCGGATGGGGTAGGCGTCTTCGAGCTCGTGACGGTCGCCGGGGAGGACCGTCTCCACCACGATCCAGGGCTTACCGGTGGCGTCGCAGGCGACGGCATAGACGGCCAGCAGCGCGGCCGAAGCCTTGACGCCGAGGAGGTCTCGCTCCTCCGGTGTGGGGTTGCGCGCGGTCACGTGCTCGACGATGTGGTCCAGCTCGACGCCGGCAACGGCTTCTACGTAGCGCCGTACGCCCTGCTTGAGATCGGCGGTGTCTGTCAAGGCCGTCCCTTCGGCCACGTCGGCGGGAACCCATGTCGAGGAGACCTCGGATGCTTCGTCGTCGCGGGTGACGAGGGTCTTGCGGAGCACCACCGGCGACTTCGGCGTGATGCCGAGGTAGGAGGCGATGCGGTTGGGTGCCTCGGCCGGCCCCGCTGTGAGGAGTCGGCTGGAGACCTGGACCTCTTTGCGGTCGAGCAGTTCACGCCCGGTGCGTACCTGTTGGGTGGAGGCGATGGCCGGGCGTCCCCGGACGAACCGGCCCTTGCCTTGATGGGTGACGATCCATCCGTGATCGCGCAGCACGCCCAGGGCCTTGACGACGGTCGGCCGTGCCATGCCGAACTCGGCCATGAGCTGATGTTCGCTCGGTAGCGGAGAGCCGGGCGGGTACTCGCCGGACTCGATGCGCCGTTCCAGTTCGGCGATCAGTTGCGCGTATTTGGGAGGGGTGTATTCAAATGACATCAGAGCCCCACATTCAACATGCCTGTCTAGCCAAGCAGGCTAGCAGTGCATGCGATGCTTGCGAAGGGCTTCCGCCGACATGAACTCCTACCCCTTGAGCGCGACGGCGCAGGACACCCGCGCCTTGATGGAGTCGACCACGCCGCCGCGCCCGTCTATCGGACCTGACCGGTCAGCAACGCCGACCAGGTCTCCCAGCCCTGCCCCACCCGCCATCGGTGGGTCTCGCTGATCTCAGGGGCGTCCTCGTTCTGCACGGTGCGCCGGATGAAGGCGACACCGCCCGACTGGCACAACTCGTAGAACCGGGCCTGACAGTCGCACGTCCAGGCCAGCACTCGGACGCGATGCGCCGGCGACGGCTCCCACCACTCCAGTTCCCGGAAGTATCCCCGGCGGATGGGGACGTGTGCGCTGTGCAGGCGGTTCGGCTCGTCGAGGTCGTTCACGAGCCCTCGCCAGCGAGGTACGGCGGGCACGGGTGGACGCGGCGAAGCTGCCCGTAGCGATGCGCCACCCGGCGCGCGGCAGTGACGATGTCGGAGGCCGGGGCGAAGGCGTAGACCGGCCGCCCGCTGGTCGAGGTACGGCCCGAGCGCCAGCGGAACCAGTGGCCGTCGGTCCAGACGACCAGCTCGACCCAGACCGACACCAGCGCCAGCCCGTACCCCTCGTGCACGTCGGCCGCCACGCCGTACTGCTCTAGCTCCACACGCAGCCGCTCCGCAGTGTGGGCAGCGGTGACCACCGGGGGCCGCCGACCGTACACGAGCTGATCAGCGCTCATCACGCCGCCGCCGGCACGCCGGTACCCGCGCAGTCGAAGCACTCGACCGCCACCAACTCCACGGCCACACCGTCAAGCCGAAGCCGGGCATCGGCCGAGGACTTCCGAACGAACCGCCAGCCCTTCCCCCGGCAGGCTCCGCATCTGTCCATCTCCGTAACCATGGGATCAAGGGTCGGAATTCTCGTTCTCCCAGCCCATCCCCGCGTGGCATCCCTTGACGGGATAGGTCGCGACCGCGTAGCAGTGGAAGGCACTTTCCGTTGCCCGCCCCGGTGCGAAGGGAAAGCCCGCGGATGCCGCCACGCATGGCCGAGCCGTACGAGGTCCCCGCCTCGCTCTGGCACCGCCCCGACATGCTCGCCGCGCTCAAGACCCGCGACATCGGCGCAGTCTTCCGCCTGGTTCGCCAGTACGGCGGCTTGAGCCAGACCGCCATCGGCAGCCTGACCGGCTACAGCCAGGGCAAGGTCAGCGCCATCATGAGCGGAAGCCAGCAGGTCACCGCCCTGGAGGTGTTCGAGCGCATCGCCGACGGCCTGCACATGCCCGACCAGGCCCGCATGGCTCTCGGCCTCGCTCCTCGCGACCTGGCCGCCGTAGCCATCCCACGGCAGGATCCCCACCCAGCAGGTCCGCGGCCTACCGTTGATCTCGTCCGACACGGAGAGGACGAGACCGAAGTGCGACGTCGTGACTTCGTCGGCCTCGCGGGGGCCGCCCTGTTCAGTGCCGTAGTAGCCCAACCCCTCACCCGCGACGAGGAAGCCGCAGGCGCCGACGACCTCGCCGCAGCCCTCACCGAATACCCGGTCGCTGGCCGCCAGCTCCCAGAGCTGTCGCAACTTGCCGCCGCTGTCGCCAGGGCGAAGCGGAGCTACCAGGCGTGCCGATACTCCGAGGTCGCGGCGATGCTTCCCACGCTGATCCGCTCCCTGCGCCTCGCGTGCGTCACGCTCGACGGGGACGCCCGGCTCAAGGCACACGCCCTGTCCGCCGAGGCGCACCACGTGGCCGCCTCCATCCTGCTCAAGCAAGAAGACAAGGGCCTCGCCTGGCTCGCCGCCGACCGCAGCGTCCACGCCGCCCAGGCCAGCGAGAGCCCGCTGATGATGGGCTCAAGCGCCCGCATCATCACCCACGCCCTGATGGACGGCGGACACCACCGAGCAGCGACCGGCATGGCGAGCACCGCCGCTCAACGCCTGAACGCCGCCCTGGCCCAGCCGTCCCCGAACGACCTGTCGGTGTACGGGACGCTTCTGCTGCGTGGAGCCGTCGCCGCCGCTCAGCACAGCAACCGGCACACCGCCGCCGAACTCTTGGACGAGGCCGATGACGCAGGCCGACGACTCGGCTACGACGGCAACCACATGTGGACCGCGTTCGGCCCGAACAACGTCCTGTGCCACCGCGTGAACATCGCCCTCTCCCTCGGCGACGCCGGAACCGCCATCGAGAACGCCCGCAGGATCGACATCAACGCCCTGCCCATCAACGAGCGCAAGGCGACCGTCCTCCTGGACACCTCTCGCGCATTCCTCGCCTGGGGCAAACACGACCGCGCCCTCTACATCCTGCGCGCGGCCGGAGACATCGCCCCCGAGGAAATCACCACCCGCCCCGTCACTCATAGGCTGGTCCGCGACATCCTCGCCACCGCGCCCATCAGCATCCGACGCGAAGCGCGAGAGTACGCCGAATCCCTGGGAGTCACCGCGTGACCGACACCGGCAAGGTCCTGTACATCATCGTCTGCGCCGCAGGACCCGCCGGCGACGTCGGCAAACTCGTCACGCTGGCCCAGGACGACGGATGGACCGTGCAGATCGTCGCCACCCCGAACGCACTCGACTTCATTGACGTCCCCGCACTGGAGACGCAGACCGGCCGCCCCGTCCGCAGCCAGTACCGGAAGCCCACCGAGCCGAAGTCACCGCGAGCTGACGCCATCATCGTCGCCCCCGCGACCTACAACACCATCAACAAGTTCGCCCAAGGCATCGCCGACACCTACGCCCTCGGCCTCCTCGCCGAAGCCCCCGGTCTTGGCATCCCCGTCGTCGTCCTGCCCTTTGTCAACAGCGCCCTTGCTGCCCGCAAGCCCTTCCGCCACAGCATCGAGATCTTACGGACAGAAGGCATTTGCATCCTTCTGGGCTCCGGTCAATTCGAGCCGCACGCCGCTGGCGCCGGAACCGAAGTGATCGGCACCTATCCTTGGCATCTTGCTCTGGCTAAGATAAGTATTCGAACTGACTCTTAAGGCCTTAGCTGAGATGACGCTGCCGGGATTGAGCTAACGAACTGGCCGCGCCAACTAGGTTGTCTCCTATAAGTCATCACTGCGCTTAGAAGTCGCGCCAGGCTCGTCCGCATCTCGCTCGACTACCTTGAACCATCCTGGACGATCATCACAGGCAACTGGCCCCCATCCTGCTGGCCAGTATTCGGGATGCAACTCTCGGTCACGCGATTCGATATAGGTGTCCCAGAAGTCGATTGAGCTGTCAGGCCCACAAGTCCACCCGTAAAGCTCAAGGTCTTTAATAGACACATTCACGAAATCAATCAGGCCAATTATCCTCAACTGATCGAAATGCAACCTTGCAGAGAAGGTGGTATTTTCGATTCGGGACATTCCTGCAAACTTCGCAAGCCCGAAGCGTGTATTACCTTTGAATGAGGCATTCTCGGCCCAGATCCCACCTCCGAATTCTACCGTTCGAAATGTCGTGTAGTTGGAGAAAATGGTATCGTTCAGCATCATTGCTCCACCTAGCTTGGCGCCGTCAAATCCTGCGTGGTTTTTGAACCTCGCACTGCCAAACTCTGCGCCATCGGTGAAATGTGCCTGTTCAAATAGTGCGTCACGGTGAAATGTTGCCCCCCAGTAGCCGGCCCCTTTGCCGAATTCGGCATTAGCGAACACTGTCGCACCTTCAAAGGAGCACTCTCCAAAGTTTGCACCTTGTTCGAACCGGGCGTGATCAAATTGCGCGGGACCCGAAAAGCTAGCCCCCCTAAAGTTCGCTTCTTCTGAGAAAAGTACTCTCTGGAAGTTGCAGCACTCGACGATGTGACTCTCCGAAAAGTATGCATCAGCCAAGAAGTTGGAGTCGCTAAAATCTGCACCTGAAAGAAAATGGGTTCCTATAAAGCTAGCCTCGCCACGAAAGCATGCTCCTCGGAAGTCTGCAAACTCTATTGAGCACTTATCGAAGTTAAAATCCTCAAGGATGGCTCCTCGAAGGTTAATTCGAATTGCGGGCCAAAATGTCCTTGGGGTGGGGCGCGATCCATCGCCGCGCCTTAGATGAGTTGCGAGAATTTCTTGTGCGGCAAGGCGGACCTCCCTTTCTTGTAGCCAGTCCGCGCTATCAGCAGCCGAAACGTGAATCGGGGTTCCTGAGTGTTCCCGGGTAGGTAAGGACTTATCCGACGATGATGTGCTCATCCTAAGATAGGCGCAAATAACGTTCACTATGGTTTGCTGATGACTGGGGCTACCTTTGTTGTCTTGTGCGAGCCTTTCTAGAGAGTAAAAACCTGCTAGGCGCACGGCAGCCTTGTCGTGTCCGATCTGCTCCACGGCCTTGGTGTACAGTTCGGTAATTCTACGCTCCGTTTCGTCATATTCTTTTCTTTCCTGAACTTGCTCTTCATGATGCTGGCCCCGCTCGGTAAGCCATTGACGCCTGGCACCTAAAATCAATGCAGCAAGCCCGGCACCTCCGGCTCCGACGGTTAGTCCAGTCTTCACCGCATCAAGTCGCAGTTCTGTCCGCTTTGCAGCGTCCGGTGATGAATCCGCAAGAACTAGAAGTATGGCTGTGGTAGCCCACGCGAAGACGATCACGATGCCTATGCCAATTAAAACCCACCATGCTGAGATAAGCCTAAAAGACTTGCGATCACCACTGCCCCCTGTCTTCGCGGGCGACAGATAATAGATTACACCAATGATAAACATTAGTGCTATCAGCCCCAGGAGCGGCGAAAGGGGAAAGTAGGTGGCAACGCTTACGTTGTTGGTTTCGGCTTGCACGGCCCCCAGACCAGTCCCCGTTCCGATGGCAAGAAGGGCTACAGCCCGCAGAAGCCGGGTAGCGTCACTAGAAATGAGGCGCCTCATGGACCCAATCTCAGCGCAGACTCCCGCACTTTGGGAAGAGAGTGTCTAGTCCCACGACATGATTGACAGTTCTGTCCCACCACATGCTTGACGGGTGCCCTAGGAAACATGACCGGCCTTGCGGGGCCGGGCCGCTTTGACGCTGCGGACGGGTTGAGTGGTGGTGCGGCGGACCACGCGGGTGTCGTCGGGCAGTTCGATGGTCAAGGTGGTGTCGCTGACGTGCACCGTGACGATCGCGCGGGCGTGAATGCGGCCGAGGGCGACCTTCTGCCCGACGACCATGATGACCCCGCTGTTGCTGGCCACCCGCTGCACCGTGACCGGCTCGGCCGAGGGCCTCGGTGGCGGCCCTGCCGGGCGAGCGTCGCGCAGGTGCCGCACCCGCTCCCCGCTGATCGGGTTGGGCCGGGTGCGCAGCAGCTCGCGGGTGCCGGGGTCGAAGAACATCAACGTGTGCTCCTCAATCCGGACGGTCACCCGCCGCCCGTTGAGGATCTCAGCGGCCAGCACGACGCGTCCGGCGAGGCTGACCGTGCCCGAGCGGCTGACGGTCCGATCCACCTCCACCGCCGTTCCCGGCTCGGCGGCCGGCAGCGGCGCCGGCCCGGCCGCGCGTCCCCCGGCTGCGGCGAGTTTGGCCAGGTCGGCGTTCGACAGGTGGGAGCGGAAGCTCTTGATCCGCACCCCGGCAACCAGCAGGTGGATGACGTCGGTGTCGGCCCAGAACGTCACCATCACCCCGGCCCGATCCGGGCCGAGCCAGAACTGGCGCCCCGCCACGAACATGTTGCCGCTGGCCGGGACGACACGGTCGAACTCCACTGGCCCGCTCGACCACGCCCTAACCTGCTCCTGGTCGGCAACCGGAGGTCCGCCCGGCCGATCCGGAACCTGGACCGGTGCGGGGACCTGTGGTGCTGGTGCCGGCCGCGGCGGGGCGGCCTGTCCGTCGAGCGCCTTGAGCGCGCCGGGCAGCCGCAGCGGCAGCAAGTCCTCGCGGGGGTCGGCCGTGGGCGTGAACCGCTCGGCTGGGCAGGCCATGCCGATCGCCTGATGCGGCCGCCGGGTGTTGTACTCGACCACCCAGGCATCCACCGCGGCCTGCGCCGCCGCCAGGTCCTCAAACGGCACCCCGTCATCAAGCAGCTCGCGGCGCAGCGTCTGATGGAACCGCTCGACCTTCCCCCTCGTGGTCGGCGACCGCGGCTGAGTCAGCCGATGAGCGATGCCGTTGTCGCGGCAGATCCGGTCGAACAGCACCTCCCCGCCCTTGCCGAACCGGTCGGTGAACTGCTTGCCATTGTCCGTCAGCACCTCCTGCGGCACCCCGAACCTCTGCAGCGCCGCAGCAAAGGCCAGGCACACCGCCCGTCCGGTCGGACGAGCCACCACAGAGGCGATCACGCAGTAACGGGAATGGTCGTCGACGCCGGTGACGACTTTGGCCTCACTCCCGTCGGCCAGGAACACCCCGCCGACGACGTCCATCTGCCACAACTGCATCGGCGCAGGCCGCTCCCACCGCAGGTAGTCCTCCCGCCGTTTGCGCCGCTGCCGCGCACTCACCAGGCCGTGACGCACCAGCGCCCGATACACCGCCATCCGCGACGGCACCGGCTCCACCCCCAGGCGCTTAACCTCGTGCACCAGCCGGACCGGACCCCACCGCGGATGCTCACGCCGCAGCTCACACACCACCGCCTCCACCTCCGCCGATAACTGCGACGGCGACGACTTCGGACGCCGGGAACGGTCGGCCAATCCCGACAAACCGGATTCGCGATAACGGCGCAGCCAGGAATGCACCGTCTGCCGCGACACCCCGATTTGCGCGGCGGTCTCGCTCACACTCGCCCCGGCGAGGACCGCCAAAACCGCCCGATAACGCTGCTCGACAACCGACAAATCGACCAGGGCCAATCCCGGCCTCCTGACGCGCGCCACCCGCAAATGACGCACGAAAGATCGACCGAAAACGGCACCTGTCAAACATGTCCTGGGACTGATGTGTCAAGCATGTCGCGGGACAGGACAACTTTGGGAAGAGAGTCGCTGCCGAAATGTTCTTGTAGGGATCAAGGCGGCGGCGCGGCGCGCCGCCGCACGGCGGCCCGTCGCCCGCCCGCCGTCCGGGCGTGCGGCCTGGGGGCCGGTCCCGGCCGGCGGCGGCTCGGGCCGCCCGCCGCACGCTCACTACGTCGTACCCAACGCGCCCGGCGCCGACGGTGCCGCACCGCCGGAACGATTCGCCAACCGCCCATCGCGGGACCGCAGTCCTTCATGTACCTTCTCGTCGTGGATGGCTCGAATCCTGACGCTGCGTCGAGGGAGGGAATCCCCTCCGGGTGTGCCATTGTCTTTGTGCTCTTCGGTCTTGTCTTCGTACTCGCTGGCGTCCGATGGATTGGGCCTGCACTGCAGGCCGCGAAGGGTGAAGGAATCCGTGGCACATTGACGATCGAGACAAGGAACTGCCGCAAGGGATGCGACTGGAGCGGCGAGTTCGTGTCCAGCGATGGGCGGCTTCGAGTCGCCGACGTGCACACCGATGATTTGAACCACAAAACGCAGGTAGGCGATCGCGTTGCTGTCCTGTACGTAGGAGACAAGGCATATGCGCCTGAAGGGTCCACCGAGTGGCTCGGCTGGGTCGTTGCCATGCTCGTCGGGGTCGCAATCATGGGATGGATGATCTGGGTCTGGCGGTTCTCCGGTCGATCCTGAGCAGTTGCCGGCAGAAATAGCTGCGAGGACCATCGACGGGGCCGTTCAGCCAGCGGTACCACCTCGGTTGACAGCAGTTGCCTCCGGCGGGGGGCCTCGGCTCCGGGATGATCGCCCGCGCGTCGGCCGAGGCCGTAGCTGGCTGAGGTGGAGACCTGATCATCCCGCCCGCCACGACCCAGGCAAGCCCAGCAGACCGGCTCCTACGGCTCAAGCCCGTCTGTCCCCTGGCGTCCAATTGCCGAGGAACGGCGACCGGCTGACGTACACGCGAAGACGGGCTTGCGCCTCCGTCCCCGGCCCGCTGCCGCTCCGCGGTGGGTCGAGGCAGACGGGATGATCAGAGGGGCGAGGCGTGCGCGTCCGCACAGGAGCACCCCTGATCGCGTGCCCCGAGCGTGCCCTAAGTCAGGGTCAGACACGGGGAATCAGGGGTACTCACGGATCATGAAACGAAGAAGCCCCCGACCTGCATCGCTGCTGGTCAGGGGCCACTTTTCCTGCTGGTGGCAGGTCCAGGGTTCGAACCTGGGTAGGCTGAGCCGACGGTTTTACAGACCGCTCCCTTTGGCCACTCGGGCAACCTGCCTTGTCTTCCGCTCGCTGCGGCGACAGGTAGAAGAATAGCGGACTTCCCGGGTGGACGTGACATGGGTTCCGGCTCGGCCCTCAGCCGCCGCAGGGCCCCCGGAAACCCGGGAGCGGGCGCGGCGGCTCACGGGCCATAGTGGGACGGTGATCAGACAGGCTGAGCCGGAGGATCTCGCGGCCCTGGCGGAGATCGAGAGGGCGGCGGACGGGATGTTCGTGCCGCTCGGCATCGTCTTCCCGCCGGGCACCACGGTCGTCGAAGAGTGCGACGATCCCAGGCGTGTCATCGTGGCCGGCCGGCCGCCCATGGGGTTCGCCCTGCTCGGAGTGGTCGACGGCCTCACCCACCTCGAACAGATCGCCGTACACCCCGATCACGGCAACCGGGGGATCGGGACCCGGCTCCTCGATGCCGTCTCCACAGCGGCCGCACAGGCCGGTACTGCGGCGGTGACGCTGACGACGTTCCGGGACGTTCCGTGGAACGCCCCCTGGTACGCCCGGCGCGGCTTCCACGTCGTACCACCCCACGAGTGGGGGCCGGAGCTCACCGCACTGGTCGAGCACGAACGGGCCCTCGGCATAGAGGCCGCGCCCCGCGTCGTGATGAGGAAAGACCTCTGATCACACCGGGGCCCACTAATCTCGAAGGGCAACGGAGAGAGGACACGGACACCGATGGCCGACAGCAGTTTCGACGTGGTGAGCAAGATCGACCGGCAGGAGGTCGACAACGCCCTGAACCAGACGGTCAAGGAGGTCGGGCACCGCTTCGACTTCAAGGGTACGGGCGCGAGCATCTCCTGGTCGGGGCAGAAGGACATCGAGATCAAGGCGAACAGCGAGGAGCGGGCCAACGCGGTTCTCGACGTCTTCAAGGAGAAGATCGTCAAGCGCAACCTGTCCCTCAAGATCCTGGACGCGGGCGAGCCGAAGCTGTCCGGCAAGGAGTACCGCCTGGTGGTGTCCCTCAAGGAGGGCATCGACCAGGAGAACGCCAAGAAGATCTCCAAGCTCATCCGGGACGAGGGCCCGAAGGGCGTGAAGGCGCAGATCCAGGGCGACGAGCTCCGGGTCAGCTCCAAGAAGAAGGACGACCTCCAAGAGGTGATCTCCCTGCTCAAGGGCAAGGACCTCGACATCGCCCTTCAGTTCGTCAACTATCGGTGACTCCCGTCACATCCGCACAACCAGTACAAGGCCCTGACCTGCGGGTTCAGGGCCTTCGTCATTTCCGGCAGACCCCCCGACCATGACCATTTGGTTGCCCGAAGCAACGATCAGGATATGATTGCTTAGGGTAACTAAGTTTGATCACACGGGGAAGGACTTCGATGGCGAATGCGATGACGCGGGAGACGCCGCCAGGCACGGCGGCCCCCGCGATGACGCACCGGGAGATCCTGGAGGCGCTCTCGGGCCTGATGCTGGGGATGTTCGTCGCGATCCTGTCGTCGACCGTCGTGTCGAACGCGCTCCCCACGATCACGGCGGAACTGCACGCGGACGAGACGACGTACACCTGGGTGATCACCGCGACGCTGCTCGCGGCAACGGTCTCGACGCCGATCTGGGGCAAGCTGTCCGACCTGTTCAGCAAGAAACTGCTCATCCAGCTCGGGCTGATCGTGTACGTGATCGGCTCCGCGATCGCCGGTCTGTCGCAGAACCCCGCAATGCTGATCTCGGCGCGGGTGGTGCAGGGTCTGGGCGTCGGCGGCCTCACCGCGCTGTCCCAGGTGATCATGGCGGCGATGATCTCGCCGCGAGAGCGGGGGCGCTACTCGGGTTACCTGGGCGCGGTGTTCGCCGTCGCCACGATCGGCGGCCCGCTCATCGGCGGGCTGATCGTCGACACCTCGTGGCTCGGCTGGCGCTGGTGCTTCTATGTCGGCGTGCCGTTCGCGATCCTCTCGCTGATCGTGCTGCAGAAGACCCTCCACCTGCCGGTGCTCAAGCGCGACGTGCGCATCGACTGGGGCGGCGCGGTCCTCATCGCCGCCTCGGTCTCCCTGCTGCTGATCTGGGTGTCGTTCGCGGGCAACAAGTACGACTGGTTGTCGTGGCAGACCGGCGCGATGGTCGGCGGGGCCGTCGTGCTCGCGGCGCTGTTCCTCCTGGTGGAGTCGAAGGCCAGCGAGCCCATCGTCCCGCTGCGCCTGTTCAGGATGCGGACGGTCAGCCTCGCCGTGGTCGCCAGCGTGCTGGTCGGCGTGGGCATGTTCGGCGCGACGACCTTCCTGAGCCAGTACTTCCAGCTCGCCCGCGGCGAGACGCCCACGGTGGCCGGCCTCATGACGCTGCCGATGATCCTGGGCCTGGCCATCTCCTCCACGGTCTCCGGGCAGATCATCACCCGCACCGGCCACTGGAAGGTCTTCCTGGTCTCCGGCGCGTTCTTCCTTACCGCCGGGTTCGCGCTGATGGGCATGCTGCGGTACGACACCGACTACTGGCTCGTCGCGATATTCATGTTCTGCATCGGCGTCGGCATCGGCATGAGCCAGCAGAACCTCGTGCTCGCCGTGCAGAACCAGGTGCGGGCGGAGGACCTCGGCGCGGGCAGTTCCGTGGTCGCGTTCTTCCGTTCCCTCGGCGGTGCGATCGGCGTGTCGGCGCTCGGCGCCGTGATGGTCAACCGCGTGAAGAACTACCTGGAGGAGGGCCTGGCCGCGCTGGGCGTCAAGGGGACCGGCGGCGACAGCGGCGCGATTCCCAAGCTGTCCGCGCTGCCCGCCCCGATCCGCACCGTCGTCGAGAGCGCGTACGGCCACGGTGTCGGCGACCTGTTCCTCTACGCCGCGCCGATCGCCTTCCTGTCGCTGATCGCCGTGCTGTTCATCAAGGAGGTCCCGCTGCGGACCAGCGCGATCACCGTCCGCGCCGACGCGCCGGAGACCGACGAGACCCTCGACCCCGAGATCGCCCGCCAGCGCAACGGCGCCGTGACCGGACGCCACGCCCAGCGAGACAGGCAGGAGCGCGACCGGCAGCGGCCGATCACGGCCGAGGCCGAGTTCGCCTCGCCGAACGGCCACGCCGCCACGCAGCCCCTGAGCGCCCAGCCCCTGAACGCACAGGTCCTCACCGCCACGCAGGCCCAGCCGTACGCCGCGGTCGCGACGGAGACGCACGGCCCGGGCGGGATGGACGGCGTGGAGATCCGCGGATTCGTCAAGGGCCAGGACGGCGTGCCCGTGGGCCGCGCCACGCTCACGCTGATCGACGTGCGCGGCCACCAGCTCGGCCGTACGGTCACCCGGGACGACGGGGGCTACGCGCTCCAGACGCCGGCCGGCGGGACGTACGTGCTGATCGCGTCGGCGGGCGACCGGGAGCCGCAGGTCGCGACGCTGGTCGTGGGCGACCAGCCGGTCGACTTCGACATGGTGCTCGCGGCCTCTGGCCGGCTCGTCGGCACCGTACGCGGCATCGACGGGACGCCGGTCGCCGAGGCGGTGGTCGTGGTAACCGACGTGCGCGGCGAGGTCGTGGCCACGAGCTCGACCGACGCCGAGGGCGGCTTCTCCTTCTCCGGCATCGCGGCCGGCACCTACACGCTCACGGTCAGCGGCGCGGCGTACCGTCCGGCCGCCGTCCCGATCGAGGTGCTGGGCACGGGCCAGACCCGGCACGACGTCGTGCTGCTGCCCGGCGCGCGGGTGCGGGGCACGGTCCGCGTCAAGGACGGCGTGCCGCTGGCCGACGCCAGGGTCACGCTGCTCGACGCCGCGGGCAACGTGGTGGGCGTGGCGACCACCGGCGAGGACGGCGAGTACGCCTTCACCGACCTGACCGGCGGGCAGTACACCATCGTCGCGAGCGGCTACCCGCCCGTGGCGAGCACGCTGAACCTGGGCGGCCAGGGCGACGAGCCGTACGACGTGTGGCTGGGACACGAGCGATGAGCGTCTCCGAGACGGTCCCCAGGGGATTGCACGCCCTGGTCAGGAGCAAGGACGGCTGGGCCGTCCAGCACGCGGTCGTCACGGTGACGGACACGACCGGCCACCAGGTGGCGCGGGCGGAGGCGGACTCCGACGGGCAGGTCGTCACCGCCCCGCTGCCGCCGGGCGTCTACACGGTGGTCGCGACGGCGATCGGCTACGCGCCTGCCGCGTCCACCGCGATCGCGACCGCCTCGGGCGCCGCCGAGGCCGGCACGCTGGTGCTGGCCCGGCAGGGCGGCACCGAGCTTCCGCCGCCCGGCGTGTGGACGATCGACCCGGAACACTCGAAGATCTCGGCCACGGCCCGGCACCTCGGCCTCAGCAGCGTGCAGGGACGGTTCACCGAGTTCTCGGGCCGGATCGAGATGGGCGCCACTCCGGAGGAGTCGTCCGTGGTCGCCGAGATCGTCGCCGAGTCCATCGACACGGGCAGCCGGATGCGCGATGATCACCTGCGATCCGCGGACTTCCTCGACGTCCCGGTGCACCCGGTGATCACGTACCGGAGCACCGGGCTGTCGCCGGCGGGCCCGGACCGGTGGACGGTGCACGGCGTGCTGACGCTGAGCGGCGTCAGCCGCCCGGTCGATCTCGACATGACCTACCTGGGCACGGGCCCGGACCTGTGGGGCGGGCTGCGGGCGGCCTTCCGCGCGGTCACGGAGTTGCGCCGCGAGGACTTCGCCATGACCTACAACCAGGTCGTCCAGGCGGGAATCTCGCTGATCGGCGCGACACTGAAAGTAGAGCTGGACATCCAGGCGGTGCGCGGGTAGACCCCCTGCCACACGCAGTCAGGAGGAGGCAGGCCATGACGGAGGCGGAGATCGCTCCCCGACCGCCCACGGCCGGCGAACGCGAGGCGTACTGCGCGGTCGAGCGGCAGCTCGCCATCCTGCTGCGGCGCGCCAAGGCGTTCTCCGCCGGGATGGGGCGCAAGGTGCATCCCGAGCTGGACCCCGGCGCGTACGGCCTGCTGGTCCGCATCGACCAGAGCTCGCCGATGCGGTCCAGCGACCTGGCCGCCTACCTGCGGGTCGGCCGGGCGACGATCAGCCGCCAGCTCAAGGTGCTGGAGGAGCTGGGGCTGATCAGCCGCAGCCCCGACCCCGAGGACGGACGGGCCCACCTGCTGGCCCTCACTCCCGAGGGCAGCAGGCGGCTCGACGACGCGCGGTCCGCCCGCGAGGGCCAGCTGCGCACGCTGCTGGCCGCCTGGCCGGAGGAGGACGTACGGCTGCTCGCGCGGATGCTCGAACGGTTCAACATGCTGACCGAGGGCATGCATCCGTGACACCAGAGGTCACAGGCGTTACTGCCTCCGTTCCATGCGGTGGCCAAACCGTCATAAGGGACGCTTAAACTGCGCCTCAGACGTTTTCGCACCACAGCAAGGAGGCCGGTGTGGCTCCCTGGTCCACCTATCGGAAAGCGGCGAGCATCGGGGCGGTGGCGCTGGCGGCGGCGCTGACCGTCACCGCCTGCGGGAGCGACTCCGCCGGCTCGGGCACGGCGACGGCCTCGGCCGCCCCCGGCGGTGTCGCCCTCGTGAACGCCGGAAAGATCACAACCTGTACGAACATTCCGTACGAGCCGTTCCAGTTCAACCAGGGCGGCAAGGTCGTCGGGTTCGACGTGGACATCGTCGACCTGGTCGCGAAGAAGCTGGGCGTGACCCAGGACATCGTGGACATCGACTTCGCTGCGATCAAGAGCGGTGCCGCGTTGAACGCCCGCAAGTGCGACGTGGCCGCCGCCGGCATGACGATCACGCCGGAGCGGCAGCAGAACCTGCTCTTCTCCGAGCCGTACTTCGACGCCACCCAGGCGCTGATGGCCAAGAAGGGCAGCGGGGTCACCTCCCTGGACGACGTCAAGGCCAAGAACCTCAAGCTGGGCGCGCAGGCGTCCACGACCGGCCTCGACTACGTCAAGAAGCAGGGCCTCGACCCGATCGAGTTCGCCGACTCGCCCAAGGAGCTGCTCGGCCTGCAGACCGGCCAGGCGGACGTGATCGTGCAGGACCTCCCGGTCGTGCTGACGTGGCTGAAGAAGCCCGACATCGGCGCCAAGTTCGAGCAGGTCGCCAGCCTCGACACCGGTGAGCAGTACGGCATCGGCATGAAGAAGGACAACACGGCGCTCAAGAAGGTCGTCGACGAGGTCCTCGCCGCCGCCAAGTCCGACGGCACCTACAACGCGATCTACAAGAAGTGGTTCGGCACCGAGCCCGGCGGCACGTCCGGCGGCGGTTCGGGTGCCGAGACCGGAACCGAGTCGCCCGCCGCCGGATCATGAGTGTTGTGAGCGAGCAGCAGGCGCCCTCCCCGGCTGAGCCCCGCAAGGGGCTCAGCCCGCGCAAGAAGCAGCGCATCAGCCGGGTCATCCAGTACGCCGTGCTGGTGGTGATCCTCGTCGTCCTGGTCGCGCTGGCCGACTGGAAGGCGATCGGCGAGTCGTTCTTCAACCTCGACGTCGCCGGCAAGGGCCTGCCCGAGCTGTTCACGGTGGCGTTGCGCAACACCGTGATCTACACGCTGTCGGGCTTCGTCCTCGGCTTCGTCCTGGGTCTGGTGCTGGCCCTGATGCGGCTGTCCTCGGTCGCGCCCTACCGGTGGGTGTCGGCGATCTACATCGAGATCTTCCGCGGTCTGCCGATGCTGCTCATCTTCCTGATGATCGGCAGCCTCCCGCTGGCGTTCCCCGGCTTTGAACTGCCCGGCGGAGTGTACGGCAGCGCCGCGCTGGGGCTCGGCGTTGTCTCGGCGGCGTACATGGCGGAGAACTTCCGGGCGGGCATCCAGGCGGTGCCGAAGGGGCAGATGGAGGCGGCGCGGTCGCTCGGCATGCCGCACATGCGGGCGATGGTCTCGATCGTCATCCCGCAGGCGATCCGGATCGTGCTGCCGCCGCTCACCAACCAGCTCGTCACGCTGCTGAAGGATTCCTCGCTGGTGCTGATCCTCGGCGTCACGGCCGCCCAGGTGGAGCTGGCGAAGTTCGGCAACGACGAGTCCTCCACGTACGCCAACCCCACACCGATCCTCGCGACCGGTCTGACGTACCTGCTGATCACGATTCCCCTCGGGTACGTCGCGAGGCGGCTGGAAGCGCGTCAGGGAGCGGGCCGATGAGCACCGTCGAGATCAAGAACCTGCACAAGTCGTTCGGCAGCCTGGAAGTGCTGCGCGGCATCGACTTCACGGTCGAGAGCGGCCAGGTCGTGTGCGTGATCGGGCCGTCCGGCTCGGGCAAGTCCACGCTGCTGCGCTGCGTGAACCTGCTGGAGCAGCCGACCTCCGGCACGGTGGTCGTGGACGGTGTCGACCTGACCGACCCCGACGTCGACATCGACGCCGCCCGGCGGCACATCGGCATGGTGTTCCAGCAGTTCAACCTGTTCCCCCACCTGACCGTGCGGCGCAACGTCACGATCGCCCAGGAGCGGGTGCTCAAGCGGAGCAAGGGCGAGTGCGACCGCGTCGCCCGGGAGAACCTGGAGAAGGTCGGCCTCATCGAGAAGATCGACGCCTACCCGCCGCAGCTGTCCGGCGGCCAGCAGCAGCGTGTGGCGATCGCCCGCGCGCTCGCCATGAACCCCTCGCTGATGCTGTTCGACGAGCCGACCTCGGCGCTCGACCCCGAACTGGTCGGCGACGTGCTGTCGGTCATGCGGAAGCTCGCGGAGGACGGCATGACCATGCTGGTCGTCACCCACGAGATGGGATTCGCCCGCGAGGTCGCCGACCGCGTGGTGTTCATGGACGGCGGCGTGATCGTCGAGGACGGGCCGCCGCAGCAGGTCATCGCCGACCCGAAGCACGAGCGGACCCGCGAGTTCCTGAGCCGCGTGCTGCACCCCGGCGTCTGACGCCCGGAGCGCCCCCTTCGTGGAACAATGACGTACTTCGACAAGGGGGATGGACGGGGTGGGCGCGCTCTCGGAGCAGGTGCGGGCGGCGATCGCGAGCAACGTGCGGCACGCGCGGCACACGCGCGGGCTCAGCATCCGCGACCTGGCGGACCGCTCCGGCTTCAGCAAGGCGCTGCTGTCGCAGATCGAGCGCGGCCTGGCCAACCCCACGGTCGAGGTGCTGGCGGGGCTGGCCGAGGCGCTCGGCCTGTCCTTCGCCGACATCACCCGAACGCCGCTGTACGAACCGCAGGTGATGCGCCGGGCCGGCGACGACGCGGCGCGCACCCTGCTCAGCTCCCTCGACCGGCGGCGCTTCGAGCTGTACGAGACGCCGCTGCCGCCGGAGCACGCCCACGAGAGCGCGCCGCACGGGCGAGGGTCGGAGGAGTTCGTCTACGTCCTGTCCGGCTCGGTGACCCTGGAGGTCGCCACGTACGAGGTCAGGCTCGAGGCGGGAGACGCCGTGCGGTTCTCGGCGGAGGCCGAGCACGGCTACCGGACCGGCGCGGAGCCGGCTCGGCTGCTGACGCTCGTCTCGATGCCCTCCGACTGATCGACTACCGGGAAAGCGCGATCATGCTCCGGTAGCTCGGCCGGCCATACCACGCGAGCCGGTCCAGCGTCGCGGCGGGCAGCGGCAGGTCGAGCGCGTCGAGGTAGGTCTCCCCCAGGTGGGCGTCCGTCCAGGGGTCGTTGACGTGGAAGACGTCCCCGTCCACCCCGTGGACGGCGATCCAGTGGGGGCAGCTCTCGTCGTGCATGCCGAGTTGCTCGATCAGCACGAGCGCCACCCCGCCGTCCTCGACCACCGCGCGGAGCCGGTCGAGGTCGAAGGCGACGGTCTCCACGCCGATGCCCCGGTGGGCCAGCTCGGCCCGGAACCCCGTCTGGATGAAGCGCCTCAGCTCACGCTCCTCGTCCGTACGGCACAGCTCCAGCAGGGTCGGAGCCTCGGTGGACAGCAGCACCTCCGGCCTGACGCCCCGGCCGGCCGCGGCGAGCGCGAGGCCCAGCGGGTCGCAGCCGGCCACGGTCGTCGCCTCGCGCCACAGCCGCAGTTCCTCCTCGCGGGAGGGCTCGCCCCCCAGCCCCAGCCCGGCCAGGGCCATCTGCAGCGCCACGGGCCCGCAGGTGAAGTCGGTGGTCTGGCGCATGTACGGCAGCGCCCGCGCGGGGGGCCGGTCGCGCCAGCGCACCTGCCCATAGCCGGTCTCTGAGCCTGTTTCCGGGCCGCCGACGACCGGGCCCGCCCAGGTGGGCACCGGCACCTCCCGGTAGCCCCGGCCGAGCGAGCGTTCCCATGCCGCGTCCCGCGCCGCGAACCACCGCTTGACCGCCACCGCGCCCTCCCGCCAGGCGCGCTCCTCGATCGTGCGCACGAGCGTGTCGGCGAGCGCGTCGTCGGACGCCCACACGTCCACGATCTTCCGGTAGGCGGTGAGCGGCCGGTGCACCTCGAAGGCGGCCCCGGCGAGCGTCCCGTCCTCCGTACGGGCCGTGACGAGCGTGCGCACCTGCACGCCGCCCGCGAGCCTCCAGCGGCGCAGCAGGCCGGCGGGCACGGCGTCGAGTCCGTCGGCGACGGAGGCCACGTCCCCCGTCACGGGCAGCACGTCGACGCGTAGTTCGGTCATCAGGATCTTCACTCCGCTCGGGTCGCCGCCGGCACGGACGCCAGCAGCCGTTGGGTGTACTCGTGGGTGGGAGCGCCGAGCACGCCGCCGACCGGCCCGGTCTCGACGACCCGGCCGCGGTGCATGACGTACACGCGGTCGGCGACCTGCCGTGCGACGGCCAGGTCGTGGGTGATGAACAGCAGGGTCAGCCCCAGGTCGCGGCGCAGGTCCGACAGCAGGTTGAGCACCTGCGCCTGGACCGAGACGTCGAGCGCCGAGACGGGCTCGTCGCAGACCAGCACCTCGGCGCCCGGAGCGAGGGCCCGCGCGATCGCCACGCGCTGGCGCTCGCCGCCCGACAGCGCGCGGGGCCTGCGCCGGGCGTACGCCGCGGGCAGGCCGACCAGGTCGAGCAGGGCGGGCACCTCCGACCGGGGACGGCCCGCCGCCCTGAGCGCCTCGGCCAATGAGGCGCCGACGGTGAGACCCGGGTTCAGCGCGGAGTACGGGTCCTGGAACACGTACTGCACCCGCCTCGGGCCGGTGGCCAGGCCGCCGAACTCGACGCTTCCTCCGTCGGCCCGTTCGAGGCCGACCACGCACCGCGCGAGCGTGGTCTTGCCGGAGCCGGACTCGCCGACCACCGCGACCGCCTCCCCCGCCGCGACCTCCAAGTCGACCCCGTCGAGCGCCGGCGCGGCCGAGCCGGGGAACCGCTTGGTCAGCCCGCGCACGGTCAGCAGCGCAGGCGATGGGCCCTCCTCCGGATGAAGGGCCGCAGCGGAAGGCGCGGCGACGGGGCGCACGTCCGAGGGCCGCACGCACGCCGCCGCATGCCCGTGCGCTACTTCCGCCAGGGCGGGCTCGGCCGTACGGCACGCCTCGACCGCCAGATCGCACCGGTCCGCGAAGGCGCAGGCGCCGCCCACCGCGTACGGCCGGGGCACCGAGCCGGGGATCGTCGGCAGCGCCGGCAGGCGGTGGGTGACGGGCGGGTCGCAGGCCGCAAGCCGCGCCGTGTAGGGGTGCGCGGGCCGGTCCATCACCTCGGCCGCCGGCCCCTCCTCGACGAGCCGCCCGGCGTACATCACCATGATCCGGTCGGCCCTGGCCCGGGCGAGCCGCAGGTCGTGGGTGATCAGGATGAGGCCCATCCGACGCGCCCGCTGCAGCCCGGCGACGAGTTCGAGGACCTCGTGCTGGGTGGTCACATCCAGGGCCGTGGTCGGCTCGTCCGCGATCAGCAGGCCGGGACCGGCGGCCAGCGCGGCGGCGATCGCCACCCGCTGGCGCATGCCGCCGGAGAGCTGGAAGGGGTATCGCTCGGCCACCTCGGCGGGCAGCCCCACCTCGGCCAGCAGGCGGGCGACCCCGGCGGCGCGCCCGGCGCGCGGCAGCGCCCAGCCGATCTGCTCGCCGCAGCGGTGCACCGGCGACAGCGAGGTGAACGGGTCCTGGAGCAGCAGGGCGATCCGCGATCCCCGGATGCGCTGCCAGGGCGTACGTGCCGCGGCCAGGTCGTAGGCCTGCCCGGACAGCTCCAGCCGTCCGGTTGCGTGCACGCCTTCGGGCAGCAGGCCGGTCAGCGCCCTGGCGGTCATCGACTTGCCCGAGCCGGACTCGCCGACGATCGCCACGGTCTCCCCGGGCGCCACCGTCAGGTCGATCCCCGTGACGAGGACACCCGCCGCCGAGGTCACCCGTACGTCGCGGGCGTCGAGTAGCGGATTCACCGAACCTTTTCTCATCGGGCCACCACTCTGCGGTCGAGCAGCTCGGACAGCCAGTCGCCGAGCAGGTTCACCGCGGTGGCGGTGAGGATGATCAGCACGCCGGGCACGACGGCCGCCAGCGGATTGTCGCCCAGCAGCGCGCGCCCGTCGGCGAGCTGGCGTCCCCAGTCCGGCGCTCCGGGCGGCACGCCGAGCCCGAGGTACGACAACGAGGACAGCGCGACCAGCGCGAACGCCACGTTGAGCAGGAGGTTGGCGACCACGATCGGCACGATGTTGGGCGCGATGTGCCGGAACATGATCCGCGTCGGCCGGATCCCGAGGATCTTGGCCGACTCGATATAGGGCCGGGGCGTCTGCTCCATCACCGCTCCCCGCACGAGCCGCACGTCGGACGGTGAGAACAGCACGATCAGCACGGCGACCGTGACCCAGTAGCCGCGCCCCACGAGCCCGGCGACCACGATGGCCAGCAGCACGGACGGCAGCGCCAGCAGCAGGTCGGCGTAGCGGCCCGCCAGCATGTCCACGACCCCGCCCCGGTAGCCCGCGAAGGTCCCGAGCAGGACCCCGATCACCATCGACCCCACGGCGACCACGATCGGACCGGCCAGCGCCGAGCGGGCGCCCGCGAGCGAGAGTTGCAGGATGTCGCGGCCGAGCTGGTCGGTGCCGAACAGGTGGCCCTCGACGCCCGCGCCGACCACGCCCAGGTAGACGTCCTGGTCGAGGGCGTGCGGCGCGAGCAGTTCCCGCCCCGCCGCGCACACCGCGACGGCCGCGAGCACGACGGCGGACAGGATCGCCACGACCGGCGGCCGCCTCTTCGTCCTCCGCTTCGTCGATTTCATCGCCGCACCGCCCTGGCGCGCACGCGCGGGTCGATCGCGAGGTACGACAGGTCCACGGCGAGCGCGGTCACCGACACGACCAGCGCGACGACGAGCGTCAGCGCCTGCACCACGGGGATGTCCTTGAACAGCACCGACTCCTCCATCAGCGAGCCGAGCCCGGGCAGCGCGAAGGTGACCTCGATCAGCACGGTCCCGCCGAACAGGTAGGCCACCATCAGGCCGAGGCTGGTCACGATGGGGATCGCCGCGTTGCGCAGCACGAGGCGCAGCACCCGTCGCTCGGACAGGCCGCGTCCCCGGGCGAACGTCACGTAGTCCTGGTCCAGCTCCCGGATGACCGCCGCCCTGGTCAGCTTCACGACGAAGGCGCCGAGCCCGCACGCGAGCGCCACCGCCGGGAGGACGAGATGCCAGAGGGCGTCGAGGAACCCCTCTCCGGTGCCGTAGACGGGGAACCAGCCCAGCCCCAGGGCGAAGACGTACAGCAGGATCAGGCCCACCGCGAAGCCGGGCGCGCTGACGCCGACGACCGAGGCCGCCACGATCACCCGGTCGAGCGGCCGGCCGCGCCGTACGGCGGTGGCGATCCCGGCCGGGACACCGGCCAGGACCGACAGCAGGAACGCCAGCCCGGCCGTGGCCGCCGTGACACCGGTCCGGTCGAGCAGCAGCGGCCCGACCTGCCCGCCCGTACGGATGGACGTGCCGAAGTCGCCGGTCACCGCGTGGGACAGCCACCACCAGTACTGCGCGATGAACGGCTCGTCCAGATGGTGCAGCTCGCGGATCCGGGCCAGGGCCTCCGGCGTGACGTTGCGGGTGCCCAGCAAATTGCGGGCGACGTCGCCGGGGGCGAGGTACAGGAGCGCGAAGACCAGCAGCGACAGCGCGAGCAGCAGCGCGAGCGTCGCGACGGCCCGGCGCAGCGCGAAGGCGAGGACGGGCCTGTTCACTGTGCTGCCTTCATTGGGCCGCGTAGACCTGGCCCGGCCAGTCGGCCAGCAGCGTGTAGGAGGTGTAGTCCCTGACACCGATCGCGCTGCCGAACGCGGTCGCCGCCTGGCCCCACCACAGCGGCAGGTACGCGAGGTCGGCGGCCTGCGCGGTCTGGGCCTCGATCAGCAGATCGGCCCTCTTCGCCGGGTCGGCCTCGGCGGTGGCCTTCGCCATCGTGGCGGTGATCGTGGCGTTGGCGTACTTGGCGGGGTTGCCCTCGCCGAGGAACCAGCTCGCGAGCTCGCCGGGGTCGCCGGTGGTGTTGAAGTACCACATGTAGCTCAGCGGCGGGAACCCGTTCAGCTCGGCCAGCCACTGTTCGATCGGCAGTTCCTTCACCTCGAGCGTGATGCCGATCTTCTTCAGGTCGGCGGCGAACGCCTGCGCGGCCGTTCCCAGGTGCGGGCCGGTGTTCGGGTAGGACAGGCTCGCGCTGAACCCGTTCGGCACCTTCGACTGCGCCAGCTCCTGCTTCGCCTTCTCCAGGTCGTACGCGTACTGGGGGACGGCGGCGAGCCGCCGCGTCGCCTCCTGCGGCGTCCAGAGCCCGCCGAACTGCTCGGGTGTGGACAGCGCGGTGGCGACCTGGCCCCGGCCACGCAGGATCTTGTCGACGATCGCCTCGCGGTTCACCGCATGGGCGACCGCCCGGCGGACGTGCACGTCGTCGAACGGCGCGGCCTTCGTGTTGAAGGTCAGCCCGGCGTAGGAGCGGTCGGGCGCGTAGACCACCCGGGTGCCGGCGGCGCCCTCCCACTGGCGCGACTGGGCCAGCGGCACGTTGAGCGCCATGTCGGCCTTGCCGGCCTTCCACGCCAGCAGGCGGGTGTTCTCGTCGGGCACGAACTCGAACCGGATCTTCGCGATCTTCGGCCGGGTGCCGTGCCAGGTGTCCACCCGGGAGAACTCGACGTAGGAGTCGGGGACGAACCCCGTGACCTTGTACGGCCCGGTCCCGACGGGGAGCGACTGCGGGGTGCCGAACCCGCTCTTCGCGTTCTCCCAGGCGGCCTTGGGGGCGATCCACAGGGCGTCGGCGTTCGACGGAAGCCACGCGAACGCCACGTCGGCGGCCTTGGCGGTCAGGGTGATCTCGGCGTCCCCGGTCTTCTCGGCCTTCTCCAGGTTCGCCCAGTAGGCGGCCGTCGCGGGCGACACCTTCGCGTCCCTGGCCATCTCGATCGAGTGCAGCACGTCGTCGGCGGTCACCGGAGTGCCGTCGTGGAACCGGGCGTCCGGGCGGAGCCGGTAGACGTAGGTGGTCGGCGACGTGCGCTCGACGCTCGACGCCAGGGCGGGGACGACCTTTCCCGAGGTGTCGACGCCGACGAGCCCCTCCATGCAGATCCCGGCGACGTAGTAGTTGAGGATGCCCGACTCCTGCCCGGGATACAGGTTCGACAGCGAGCCGGGCAGCGACACCCGGAGCACGTCGATCTCCTTGCCGGTGTCCGTGCCGGCGGCGGCGCTTCCGCTCGACGCCTTCGAGCCGGCCGGTGACGACGGCGCCGCGCCGCAGGCCTCCAGCAGCGCCACGGCCGACAGCACGGTCATGCCGGTGACCGCTGTCCTGAGGAATCCCCGGCGGGTGTGGACGCCGCGCTCGTCCGTTTCTGCCATGCCACGCCTTCCCTGTGACCTGGCTTGTCTACCAAGTCGCCCCAAATGGATAGAAGCAGTAAACACCACGGAAGGCCGGATCTTCCATCCCTTTCCCGACCGAATGTGTAGAGATCTTGGCGTGGCCTATTCGTGACAGAACCTTCCGCCGCCGCACCGCATCTATCCAGGCGAGACGAAAGGAAGCCCGATGAGAAAACCCGCGATCCTCGCCCTCTCGGCGGCGGCCACCATGGCGCTGACCGCCCTCGCCGGCGCCGCCCAGGCACAGGCGCGTACGGGAGCCGCCACCGCCACCGCGTCCTCCTCCGCGTCCACCGTCCGGTACGCCTGGCTGAACTCCTGCAAAAAGAAGGACGGCTACCTCCCCTGCGGCTCGTGGCGCCTCACGCTCCGCAACGGCCGTGACAGCGTGTTGACCGACGCCCAGGTGTTCCCGCGCACGGCGAAGGGGAAGATCGACAAGCAGTCGTACACACCCCTGTCGGTCA
Organism: Microbispora sitophila; assembly: GCF_014892245.1. NCBI lineage: Bacteria > Bacillati > Actinomycetota > Actinomycetes > Streptosporangiales > Streptosporangiaceae > Microbispora > Microbispora sitophila. The sequence continues at coordinate 178,745 of NZ_JADBGC010000013.1, forward strand.
GCGGCGACGGCCGCCAGGTGTCGTACTTCCGGAAGAAGGACGGCATGCTCGTCGTCCGCGACGTGACCATGAACAAGGTCCGCGCGCTCCCCCCCTCGGTGTCGAAGCTGCCCAAGGGCATCGGCATGGGGGACCTCACCACGTCCCTGTCGCGGGACGGCGGCCTGCTGACGATCGACTACTACGACGATGACGACAAGATGCCGTCTCTCGTCGTGAACGTCCGTACCGGGAAGGTGCGCAAGATCCCGGCCGACGCGTCGGTGGTGGGCTTCAGCCCCGACGGCAAGCACCTGCTCGTCTCCCGTGGGACCGCCGAGAACACCACCCAGTTCAGCGTGTACGACCAGGACGGGCGGCGGACGAACACCCAGGTCGTGCCGCAGGTCGTGGCCAACAACAGCCCGATGGCGCTCGCCGACGACGGCTCCTCCGTGGCGGTGCTGATCACCACCGCGTCCGCGAAGCAGCGGCTGCGGGTGTACGACCTCTCGGAAGACACCGTGGGCGATGCCGTGGACGTACGCGTTCCCAAGAACGAGTCGGCCAAGCGCCTGGAGTGGACCCCCGACGGCGGCCTCAAGCTCTGGGAGACCCTGGACTCGGCGAAGACCGGCGAGACCTACCGCGTCGTCGTGCGCAGCCTCGACACCGACACGGGCGCCACCGCCAAGCTGGACTCCTTCCGGGTGAAGCCCAGCGTGTGGACCTGGTGGCTGCCCGGCGAATGATCCGGGTCATCGAACGGCAAGGTCCACGAGAAGCTCGCCGGCCCGCGTCACCGCCGGTAGCCGGCCATCCGCTCCAGACGGGCGATCCGCGCGGCGACCGGCGGGTGGGTCGCGAACAGCCTGCCGATCCGGGTGCCCCGGAACGGATTGACGATCATCATGTGACCGGCGGAGGCGAGCCTGCCGTTCTCCGGGAGCGGCAGCCTGCGGACCTCCATCTCGATCTTGCGCAACGCGGAGGCGAGGGCCAGCGGGTCACCGGTCAGCCGTACGCCCGCGTCGTCGGCCGCGAACTCTCGCGAGCGCGCGATCGCCATCTGGATCATCGTGGCCGCGACCGGGCCGAGGATCATCACGAGAATGGCGCCGAGGAACCCCGGCCCCTCGTCGTCGTCCGAGCCGAAGAACAGGCCGGCGTATCCGAAGTACGTGATCATCGTGGCGAGCGCGCCCACGACCGAGGAGATCAGGATGTCCCGGTTGTGGATGTGCGACAGCTCATGGCCGAGCACGCCCTTGAGTTCGCGCTCGTCCAGCAGCCCGAGGAGGCCGTGCGTGACGCACACCACCCCGTCACGCGGGTTGCGCCCGGTCGCGAACGCGTTGGGCTGCATCGTCGGGGACACGTACAGGCGGGGCATGGGCGCGCGGGCCTCGGTGCACAGCTCGCGGACGACGCGGTAGAGGATCGGCTGTTCCACCTCCGCCACGGGCCGAGCGCGCATGGCCGACAGCGCGATCCTGTCGGCGCAGAAGTAGGCGACCCCGCTGACCGCGAGGGCGACCACGACCGCGATCCGGGCACCCGTGCCACCCCCCAGCCAGGCCCCGGCAACCAGGAGCAGCGAGGACAGCGCCCCCAGCAGGACCGCGGTGCGCAGGCGGTTGTGGTGCACGCCTCCTCCTCCCAGCTCGGTGTGTCCAGCTCGGTGCGTCCGGCTCGGTGTGTCCGGCTCGGTGCGTCCGGCTCGGTGCGTCCAGCCCTACCAACGCGTATGGCCTGGACGAACGTTCCCCGTGACGCGCCTCACCCTGAGACCGACAGCACCACCTGCGGGGCGACGGAGAAGACCACGGTGACGGCGAGCGTGACGGCGACGGCGACCCCCGCCGCCGCCCTCGTCGAGACCGTACGGCTCGCGCCCGCCGCGGGCGGCGTGAACAGTCGCGCGGTCCAGGCGATGTAGTAGTACAGCCCGGCCACCGTGTTGGCCGCCATGACCAGGGCCAGCCAGCCGAGCCCGCCGTCCACGACGGCCCGGAAGATCACGATCTTCGCGAACAGGCCGGCGAGCCCGGGCGGCAGCCCGGCCAGGCAGACGAGGGCGAAGGCGAGGGACAGCCCGGCGGCCGGGCTCCGCAGCGCCAGCCCCCGGTACGCCTCCAGGTCCTGGCCTTCGGGCAGCCGCGCCACCAGCAGGACCACCGCGAAGGCGATCAGGTTCATCGCGGCGTAGAAGACGAGGTAGGCCACCGACGCGCCGACGGCCGCGCGGGGTGCGACGGCGTAGACGGCCAGCGGCGCGAGGATGTAGCCCGACTGCGCCACCGACGACCAGGCCAGCAGCCGGACGGCCGCACGCTGCCGCATCGCGAGGACGTTGCCCGCCGTCATGGTCAACGCGGCGACGACCGCCACTCCGGGCGCCCACAGCGCCACCTTCCCCGGCAGCGCGGACGTCAGCAGCAGAATCAGCCCGGCGAAGCCCGACGCCTTGGACACCACCGACAGCAGCGCCGCGACCGGGACCGGGGCGCCCTGGTAGACATCTCCCGCCCAGAAGTGGAACGGCACTGCGGCGATCTTGAACGCGAAGCCGGCCACCACCAGCACGATCGCCGCCGCAGTGACCTGGGCCATGTCCCCGGCCGTCCGCAGGGCGGCGTCGATCCGGTCGAGGTGGACCGAGCCGGTCACCCCGTAGAGCAGCGAGACGCCGAACAGTGTGATCGCGGTGGAGACCACGGAGACCAGGAAGAGCTTGAGGGCCGCCTCGGAGGCGCGGCCGTCATGGCGCCTGAGCGCGGTCAGCGCGAAGACCGGCAGCGACACCAGTTCCAGCGACACGACCAGCATGATGAGATCACGGGAGGCAGGCAGCAGGACCGCCCCGGCCAGCGTGGCCAGCAGCAGGAAATACCACTCCCCGGCCGGAATCCGGCTGGGTTCTGCGGGCCCGGCGTCGCGTCCTGCGGCGATCTCCGTCATCGACAGCAGCACGACGACCACCCCGGCGGCCAGCACGACCGCCGCGATGACCAGGGAGAAGCGGTCCACGACGAACGAGCACGACGCCGAGGCGGCCGGGCCCGCAGGCTCGCCGCCGAGGGAGGCGGGGACGCAGAACGTGCGCCGTGTCCCACCGCCCGCGGCCTGGACGGCCACCACGGCCAGGGCGGCGACCAGGCCGCCGAGGGTGACGAGACCGAGCACCCGCGCCCCGCCGGGGCGGGCCGGCAGGAACGCGTCGAGCAGCAGCACGAGCCCGGCGACCAGCGCGAGGAGCAGCGGCGCCGCCACGGCGGCGTAGTCGATGGACTGGATCACCCCGCCCGTCATGGCGCCACGCCCGATCCGAGGAGCGACTGGACGGCGGGCGTGGTGACGGCGAGCAGCGCTTTCGGCCAGAGGCCGAACAGCACGATCAACGCCACCAGCGGAAGCCAGGCCGCGAGCTCGTAGACCGTCACGTCCCCGAAAGGCCGGCGCCCCCGGCCCCCCTCCGCCGCATCGGCGACGCCCAGCCCGAGGGTCCTGGCGGCACCCGTCGCACCGGGCTCTCCTTCGTCCGCCGCGGCGCTCGCGCGAGCGGTCTCCTGCTCCAGTGCGGCCACGGCGGCTCCGGTCGCGACGGGCTCGACCGGTTCCGCGCCCTCCCCCGCCTCGCTCAGCACCTCGCGCACGCCCTCTGCGGTGGCGACCGGCGGCTCAGGCGGCTCAAGAGGCCCGGCGGGGACGTTCTCGACCGCCCGGCCGTGGGTCACCCGCGACAGCATGCCCAGGAAGTAGGCCGCGGTGAGCACCGTGCCGAGCCCGCCGACGGCCATGAACACGAGGAACAGCGGCCGGGAGAGCCCGGCGGCCGGACGGAACGCGCCGAGCAGCGCGAGCATCTCCCCCCAGAACCCGGCGAGGCCGGGCAGGCCCAGCGAGGCGACGCAGGCGAAGGTCAGCAGCGACCCGATGTACGGCAGGCGGCGCAGCATGCCGCCGCCCAGCCGGACCATGTCGGCCGTGCCGTACCGCTCCTTGACGGCTCCGGCGAGGAAGAACAGCAATCCGGTGATCAGCCCGTGGGCGACGTTGGCGAACAAGGCGCCGTTCAGGCCCACCGGCGTGAGCGAGGCGAACCCGAGCAGCACGAAGCCCATGTGGCCGACGGACGAGTAGGCGATCATCCGCTTGAGATCGCGCTGGGCGAGGCAGGCGAGCGACCCGTACGCGATGCCGACCACCGCGAACGCGCCGAGCCAGGGGGTCAGGGCCGCCGCGCCCTCGGGGAGCACCGGGATCGCGATCCTGGCGAAGCCGTAGGAGCCCATCTTGAGCAGCACGCCCGCGAGCAGGACCGAGCCGACGGTCGGCGCCTCGGTGTGCGCGTCGGGCAGCCACGTGTGCAGGGGCCACATGGGCGTCTTCACCGCCAGGCCGAGACCGATGGCGAGGAACGCGAGGATCTGCGCCGACCGGGCCATGCCCGAGCCGTGGCGCCCGGCCAGCGCGACCATGTCGAGCGTGCCGGCCTGCGTCCGGACGACGAGCAGGCCGATGAGGAGGACGGCCGAGCCGAGCAGCGTGTAGAGGATGAACTTCACGGCCGCCGCCCGCCTGCCCGCGCCGCCCCACAGGGCGATCACGAAATACATCGGGACCAGCACGACCTCGAAGAACACGAAGAACAGCAGCAGGTCGAGGGCGAGGAACGTGCCGATCATGCCGACTTCGAGCACGAGCAGCGTGACGACCAGCGCGCCCGTCCGGCCGCCCGGGGGCGGGTGTCCGGCGAGGTGGACGAAGCACAGGAGCGTCAGCAGCGCGGTCAGCACGACGAGCGGCAGCGAGACGCCGTCCACGCCCAGGTGGAACCGCAGGCCGAGGCCGGGGATCCACGGCCGGTCGGTCTGCAGTTGCATTTCGGCGGGACGCGCGTGGTCGAAGACCGCGGCGAGCGCGACGGCGAAGAGCAGCACCACGGCGGAGACGGCGATGCCCCAGGCCACCGCCCTGTCCCGTACGGCCGGGGTGGCGGAGACGACGGCCCCCAGCAGCGGGACGGCCACGAGCGCGATCGGCAGCCAGCTCACGTCGTCACCACCGCTCGAAGCCGCGCTGAACCGAGCCGAGCCCGCCGCATCATGTCAGCACCACCGCCGCGACCGCGATCAGCACGAGCCCGGCCAGCAGGCCGGTGACGTAGAGCTGCGCGTTGCCGTTCTGGGCGAGCCGCACCAGGCCGGAAAGGCCGAGCGTCGCCCGGCCGGAACCGCGGACCGCGCCGTCCACCACTCGCGCGTCCGTGCGGACCACCCCCCTGGCCAGGCGCAGGACGGGCCGGGCGACCAGCGCCGCGTACGCGGCGTCGACGTAGAAGGCCCGCTCGCACGGCGCCCGGAACGGGCCGAGCAGCCGGGCGGGGTCCTGTTCGGGCGCGGCCCGCCACAGGGCGTACACGATCCCGGCGCCGAGGAGCGCGACGGCGAGGCTGACGGCAGCCGGCCCCCACTCGACCCGCACACCGGCGGCCGATCCCGCGAGGCCGAGCAGCAAGGCGGGCACGGCCAGCGCGCCGGCCGGCCACAGCATCGACGGGGGCGCCTCACGGCCGTCGAAGACGTGGGCGACACCGGGCGGCGGCTCCGCGAGCGGCTCGATCCGGGCGGGACCGAAGAACGTGCGCAGCCAGGCGCGGGCGGCGTACGCCCCGGTCACCCCCACGGTCAGCAGCGCCGACGCGTACACGAACGGCTGGGCCGGTCCCGTCCCGTGCTCGATCGCCGAGATCACCGCGTCCTTGCTGAAGAAGCCGCTCGCGGGCGGCAGCCCGGCGAGCGCGGCGAAGCCGATGGTCATCGTCCAGAACGTCACGGGAAGGGCGGTGCGCAGCCCGCCCATGTGGCTGATCAGGTTCGAGCCGACGTGGTGGATCACCAGGCCCGCGCAGAGGAACAGCAGGGCCTTGAACGCGCCGTGCGACACCAGGTGGAACATCGCCGCCCGGTCGGACCCGGCGGCCAGTGCCGCGGCCATGTAGGCGAGCTGGCTGATCGTCGAGTAGGCCAGCACGCGCTTGAGGTCGTCCTGCGCGAGCGCGGCGAGCGCGGCGCCCAGCATGCCGACGGCCGCGACCAGGCCCAGCACGTCGAGCGTGGGTGGCGCCGCGAGGAAGGCGGGATAGAGCCGGGCGACGACGAAGATCCCGGCCGCCACCATCGTGGCCGCGTGGATGAGCGCGCTGATCGGGGTGGGGCCGGCCATCGCGTCGGGCAACCAGGTCTGCAGCGGCACCTGCGCGCTCTTGCCCGCGACCCCGGCGAGCAGCAGCAGCGTCGCGGCGACCAGCGTTCCCCTGGGAATGTCGGCGCGCAGCACGTCGTCGATGCGGAAGCCGCCCGCCGCCGTGCCGAGGACGAAGATCCCGAACAGGAAGCCGACATCGCCGAGCCGGGTGACCAGGAACGCCTTGACCGCCGCTCGCGAGTTGGCCCGGTCCTCCCACCAGTGCCCGATGAGCAGGTAGGAGCACAGGCCCATGATCTCCCAGCCGACGTAGAGGACGATCAGGTCTCCCGCGTAGACCACCAGCAGCATGGCGCTGGTGAACAGGCTGACGAACGCGCTGTAGGACGGGTAGCGGGGTTCGTCCCGCATGTACCCGACCGAGTAGACCTGCACCGCCAGCGCGACCACGACGACCAGGATGCCCGCGAGCACTGACAATCCGTCGGCCCGCAGAGTCAGGGAGATCGGCACCGACCCCGTCTCGACCACCGTCAGCGTGCCCTCGGCCCGCCCGGGGAGCAGCTCCGACCAGAAGCGCCCTTCCGATACACCCGTTCCGCCCGCGAGGGCGACGGCGAGCCACACCGTGAGCGCCGCCGATGCCGCGCCCGGGGCGATCGCGAACCACGCCGCCCGCCGGTACGCCACCCGTTCCGTACGGGCGCCCGAATCTCGGGTGTGCAGATCTCGCGCGCCCAGACGGGTCGCGAGCAGCCCGGCCACGGCGGCGGCGAACAGCAGCAGGACGATCAGGGCCACCACGGCGGTCACGAGGCTCCCTCCCCATCCCGGCGCCCCGAGTCGGGTGTCCGTACGACTTCGGCGAGCGCCCGCAACCGGTCGACGTCGACGGTCCGGCGCGTGCGGAAGACGGCCAGCACGATCGCCAGCCCCAGGCCCACCTCGGCCGCGGCGATCACGATGACGAACAGCGTCAGCACCTGGCCGCCGTGCAGGCGGTCCCTGAGCCAGACGTCGAAGGCCACCAGGTTGAGGTTGACCGCGTTGAGCATCAACTCGACCGACATCAGCACGAGGATCGCGTTGCGCCGGGCCAGCACGCCGTACACACCGATGGAGAACAGCAGGGCGGAGACCACCACCGGGTAGACGACGTGCACCTCGCTCACCGCCTCCGGGCCGTCGGCCTGGTCGATAAGGTCGATAACCGAGTCATTCCCGCCCCCTGATGTCCGTACGGGACAGGACGATCGCGCCGATCAGCGCGGCGAGCAGGAGCACCGACAGCGCCTCGAACGGCAGCACCCAGGTGCGGAAGACGCTCGCCCCCAGGGGTTCTGCCGCCCCCTGCCCGGGATGGAGCGGCGCGTACGCCGTCCGGAAGCCGGTGACGACCACCGTGACGAGCACGGCGGCGGTCGCGACGGCGACCAGCGCGGCGGCCCACCGGTTGCCGGAGTCGAGGCCGGCCGAGGGCCCGATGGGCGCGCGGGTCAGCATGATGCCGAACAGCAGCAGCACCACGACCGCGCCCACGTAGATCAGCACCTGCACCCAGGCGACGAACTCGGCGGTCAGCACCAGGTAGCCGCCCGCGAGCGCGCCGAAGCAGACGACCAGCCACAGCGCCGCGTGGACGAGTTGCCTGGTCGTGACGACCAGCAGGGCCGAGCCGACGGCGACGGCGCCGAGCAGCAGGAAGACGACCTCAGGCCCCGAGGGCGGCCACAACCCCGGCGCCTGGGAGGTCATCGCTCCCCCTCGGGCCCGTCCTTCTTCTGCGCGGATGACCCGGCGTTCTTGGGCAGCGAGCCCGGCGGCCGGATGGAGCGGATGTCGCGCATGGCTCTCGGCGGCTCACGACGCGGGCGGTTCTCCGGCCCCTCCGGGGTTCCCGCCGCCGGTCGCCGCGCCGCCTCGCCCGCGTCTTCCCGCGGCGTTTCCCGCGCGGTCTCCTGTGCCGTTTCCCGCGCCGCTTGTGCCACTTCCTGTGCCACGGACGCGCCCTCGGCCGGTCCCTTCACCGGCGCGGGCGGCGCCGTACGGCGGGCCGGCGCCGGGCGGGAACCGGCCGACAGTTCCTTCGGCGACTCGGCGCCGACCTCGTGGGCCGGTGGAGGCGGCACGGTGGCCGCCCACTCGCCCAGCCTGTCTTTCTCGTGCAGAAGGTCGCGGATGTCGTATTCGGCGTACTCGAACTCGGGCGACCAGAACAGCGCGTCGAAGGGGCACACCTCGATGCAGATGCCGCAGTACATGCACAGCGAGAAGTCGATCGCGAAGCGGTCGAGCACGTTGCGGGCGCGCGGACGGCCGCCCTCGGGCGCCGGCAGGGTCTCCTTGTGGGAGTCGATGTAGATGCACCAGTCGGGACACTCGCGCGCGCAGAGCATGCAGACGGTGCAGTTCTCCTCCACCAGGGCGATCACGCCCCGGCTGCGGGCGGGCAGGTCGGGGTGGACCTCCGGGTACTGCTGCGTCTCCGACTTCCGCAGCATGTGCCGCATGGTCACGGCCAGGCCCTTGGCCAACCCTTCTCCTGGAATGCGCGCCACAGGCTCATCATCGCGCACTATCGGCGGCGAGTGAACGTGTGACTCCATCCCGGCTGTTTTCCACACTGTCCACACCGTCATCCCCAAGGTTGTCCACAGGGTGTGGGGAGAAGGGGGACGCGCAAAGACCAACAAATACGTATCGTCTGGACCATGAACGGCTATGGGGGGCCGGGAGGTTACCCGCCCGGACCACAGGGACCACCGCAGGGACCACGGGGGCCGCAGGGATCGGGGGGTTCACAGGGCCCAGGGGGTCCCCAGGGACCCCGGCACCGGGGACCGTACGGGCAGCAGGGGCAGCCGGGGCCCTACGGCGTCTATCCGCCGCCGCCCGCACAGCCACCTGTGCCGCCACCTCCGCCGCCACCTCTGCCGCCACCGATTCCGCCGACGCCGCCGCCCCTGCAGCGGCCTTCCAGCGCCCCCAGCTACCTGTGGGCGCTCGCCCCGCTGTACACCTGCGGCTTCGGCACTCCCTTCAGCATGATGTACGCGGCCATCCGCCGCCGCAGCGTGACGTACGGGCTCGCCTCCGCCGGGTACGCCACGGCCACCGGCCTGTGGATCTACCTCGCCGAGCTGTACGAGGCGACGGAGGCGCCGGTTCTGGCGTCCGTTGCCATGGTCCTGTGCATGCTCGGCCCCTGGCTCTTCGGCACCGTGCACTCCCTCGCGGTCAGGAGACAGGTGTTCGGCGACGCCGCGCCGTACGAGACCGGGAACAAGCAGGCGATCGCGCTCGCGCAGCACCGCCGAGCGCTGCGGCGGCAGGCCAGGGAACTGGCGCAGCACGATCCGGTGATGGCGCGCGAACTGCGGATCGGGCGGCCCGACCTGCCCCGGCAGTACGACGACGGCGGCCTCGTCGACGTCAACCACGCCCCCGCTTCGTTGATCGCGAACCTGCCCGGCCTGACGCCCGCGCTCGCCGAGCAGATCGTGCGCGTGCGCGACCAGGTCGGCGGCTTCGTCTCGGCCGAGGACGTGTCCGCCGCCGCCTCCCTGCCCCCGCACCTCACCGCCGACCTCGCCGAATACGGCATTTTCCTCCCATAGTCATTCGGTAATCCCGGTTGTCGTCGCACATATCCCTGGCTGGGCCATCGGCGTTTCCTTAGGCTTTAGGGTGCGTCAGCCGTGACAGCGGGAGGGGCCAGTGACGTCATCCGAGATCGCCGAATGCAGGGCGGACATGGCCGCGGCCGCCACCGCCGTACGGGACGTTCTCCAGGCGCTCACCGCCGTCCCCGCGATGTTCGGGGACCACACCTGGCAGGGCCCGGCGGCCGACCGCTGGGCCGCCGGTTGGAACGCCCGTAAAACCCAGCTCACCAGGCTGTTCGACGCCGTACTCGCCGAGCAGCCGCGCCTGATCGCCCGCGTGGAGGAGGCGGAGCGCCGGAAAGCCGCCTCGTAGACCGCCGCAACGGAAGGAATGCCGTGGGCGAATTCGTCGGAGTCGATCCCGCGAATCTCCAGGAGCTGACCAAACGGCTCGAACAACTCCACGATCTGCTGGCCCGGCACAGTCCGCTCATACAGCAGAAAATGCAGAAATGGGGGAGCGAAGTCGGAACGACGTCGTTGCCCGGCCTGATCGCCGCCGCGCTCGACGACGTCCGCGACATGGACGCCCGCACGACCAGGGCGTACGAACTGGCGAGGCAGCAGGGCTGGAACGCACTGACCCGCGCGCCCGGCGTCCCCGGGCTCACCTTCAACCGCCCCCCGAACGTACGGCTGGACTGGGAGGCGACCGGGCAGAGCGGTTACCAGGGCAAGCGCGACGCCGAGGCACTGACCGCCGCCCTCGCGGCGGGCAAAAACCCCGAGGACACGCGCATCGCCCTGTCAGGGCTGTCGGAGCGCCTGCAGCAGCACCTCACCGACAAGGACTACCAGGCGGCCTTCTGGGCGGGCGCGGGGCCGCTCGCGCTGCGGGCGGCCCGTGCGCTGTACGAACGGGCCGGAACCGCCCTGTTCAGCGCGGAGAGCGTGAGCATACTGCCGGCGCTCGGGGCGTCCCTGGCCGCCGCCAGCCAGATGCGCGTCGGCACGGGAGAGGACCGCCGGCCCCTCCTGCCCGCCGAGACCCGCGCCGCCCTCACCGCAAACTCCGACCCCTGGTCGGTGGGGATGCTCGTGAAGTACGGCCCCGAGGGCAGGTCATGGGACTCCCGCCTGCTCGCCGACCTGACCCGCGCCATGCTCGACGCCCGCGCCGCCGGCAAGACGATCTGGCCGCCTGCCCGCGGCGAGCTGGAGACGGACGCCGACGCCTCACGTCAGCAGCGGCTGATGGCGGAGTACGACGCCGTGGGGGCCGTCCTCAAGCGGGCCGCAGAGAACGGCCTGGCCGCCCGGCACGTGCTGGGCGATCCCGCCACCGGCCTCACGTACGCCCGCATGCTCGTCAGCGACTCCTGGCACACCCCCGGTTACGACCCGGGGCCCTTCCTGAGCTCGTACGTGCACCCGGGCGGCACGCTTCCCCCCACCGGCCAGGTGGACCTTTCCGCTCCCACCGCGGCCTTCCTCAAAGCCGCCGTCTCAGCCGAGCGCGGCACCTCCCTCGACGCCAAGGAGTCCGCCTGGTCCGTCGTCCACATCGTCCAAGCCACCGCCGAATTCTCCAAGCTCCACCACGGCACTACTCTTCCCGCAGGGATTCGCGGAGCCTTGATCTACGTTGCCGGCCGCTACCTTCCCGATTTCGCACAGTCGGTGAATCACGATTTCGCCTCCGGCGCTCTGCAGCAAGGAAACAAGACTTCAAACCCCTGGGTGGCCATCAACAAGGTCGATGAGCTTGAGGGCTTTTTCATACAGGCCTTGCAGAAGCCCGAGGAGTTCGGCGTGTTCAAGGGTTTGATGGCCTCTCGTGTGAGCGCGGCCGTCGCAGCTACCATCCAGGACCCTTCAGACCGGAACTATCTCAGGGAGATGGGCGGGCTCTTCGGATTGATCCAGCGAGTGGAGAACACGCATCACTTCGAGGGACAGCTACGCGCAGACGAGGAGGCCGCCAAAAACCAGATGCTGCTCGCGACGGGAAGCGGCGGGTTCGGCGCCCTCGGCTTCTCCAATCCTTTGGGGCCTGGGACGATCACACAAATCCTCACCGCCCTCGCTACGCCTGCCTTGAACGAGGCCTTCGATACAGGACATGCCCTGAAGGCCCTCAAAGCCAATATGGATGCATCCCGGCAACAGGTCTTCCAAGTAGAAGTGCCTGTCGTCCAAGGGCTTATAGACGCGGGAGCAGCGGACCCGCCACCCCATGCGAGTTGGGTGAGAAACGGGCGCGTCGTTCCCGATGCCGCCCTGGTCGACTGGATCAGCCTGCACGCCGACAGCCGGTACGCGGGAAGGACGCTCACAGATTGGATCACGGAAGCGCAGATTGCCATGAGGATGCAGCAGTGAAAGCGACAAAGCTCGCGGTGCTCACGATGTGTCTGCCCGTCCTGCTTGTGGGGTGCACCGAAGAAAGGCGGCCTCCTTCCACCAACGACGAGGCGAAGAGACGCGACGCGGCGCTCGTGGCGGTGGTGCAGTGCCTAGTCGATCACGACAAGATTCCGCCCGCACACCTCAAGCAGCAGCCGTGGTTGAGGGACACGAAGGTGCAGCCCAGCGCCGAACTCGTGACCTGGAAAAGCGATCACGAGGAGACTGTCTACGCGGGTAAGACGCTGCAGGCGTGGGAGGACGAGGCGACGGCGGGGTGGCCGGGGTGGAAGTGCCCGTGGTGAGGCCGCTCAGGCGATGAGGACCCTGACGACGCCGGTGAGGGCGAGCTGGAGGAGGGCGAGGGGCACCAGGACGGTCCAGGCGAACTTCTGCAGCTGGTCCTCGCGCAGCCGTGGGTAGCTGACGCGCACCCAGATGACGACGAAGGCCAGGGCGAAGACCTTGAGCAGCGTCCACACCGGGCCGGGCAGGAGGGGCCCCTGCCAGCCGCCGAGGAACAGCACGGTCGTGAGGGCGGACAACACCACGATCCCGGCGTACTCGGCCAGCATGAACAGGGCGAAGCGGAACCCGGCGTACTCGGTCATCGGGCCCATGATGATCTCGGATTCCGCGATCGGCATGTCGAACGGCGGCCGGCGCAGTTCGGCCAGGCCGGCGACGAAGAACACGAAGGCCCCGATCGCCTGCCAGGGGAGCCACCACCAGCGCCACTGCTCGGCGATGCCCTGCAGGGACAGCGTGCCCGCGGCCATCGCCACGCTGGAGGCGGCGAGCACCAACGGCAGCTCGTACGACATGAGCTGGGCGGCCGCCCGGATGCCGCCGAGCACGCTGTACTTGTTGGCCGAGGCCCACCCGGCCATGATCGCGCCGAGCACGCCGACGCCCATCACCGCCAGCACGAAGAACAGCCCGGCGTCGAGGTCCACGGCCGCCAGCCCGGGGCCGACCGGGATCACGACCATCACGACGAGGTACGGCACGAGCGCCACCGCAGGGGCGATCGCGAAGACCCGCCGGTCGGCCGCGGCCGGGATGACGTCCTCCTTCTGGGCGAATTTGACGCCGTCCGCGAGGAGCTGCGCCCACCCGTGGAAACCGCCGGCGTACATCGGCCCGAGGCGGGACTGCATGTGGGCCATGGCCTTGTGCTCCATCTGCCCGACGATCAGCGGCAGCAGCAGGAACGCCGCCACCACGACGACCAGCCGGACCGCTATGTCGAGCACCTCGGCCATGGAATCCCTCTCACCCGGAGGCCCAGTCGGGTGGCACGCCCGGGGGCAGCATCCTGCGGCGGCTCGGTGAGCCGTGGTCGGATTCCCCCGGTTCCTTGGCGCCGGGCCAGGCCTTGGCCACCCGGGCTGCCAGCACGAAGTCCTTGCGCAGCGGGTGACCTTCGAAGCCGTCCGGCAGCAGCAGCGGGCGCAGGTCCGGATGGCCGTCGAAGACCACGCCGAACATCTCGTACGTCTCCCGCTCGTGCCAGTTCGCCCCCCGGAAGACGCCGGTGGCGGTCGGCAGGCGGGGGTCCGCGCGCGGCACGCGGGTGCGCACGAGCAGGTGCGCGAACGCGACCGGGTCGAACACGTGGGCCACGACGGAGAACGCCTCGGGCGGCTCGTCCACGGCGGTCAGCCAGTCGAAGAACTCGAACCCGGCCGAGCGCGCGAACGCCAGCGCGTCGATCCACTCGCCGGGGTCCACGTCGAGCACGTCCTGGCCGAAGGAGTCGGTGACGCGTGAGCCGTACCGCTCACGCAGGGCCTTGGCGGCGCTCATGTCCCCGCCCCCGGCAGGTAGCGGTCCTCCAGCGTCTCGCCGGCGATCTTCTCCTGGAGCTTCATGATCCCGTGGAGCAGCGCCTCGGGGCGGGGCGGGCATCCGGGGACGTACACGTCGACCGGGATGATCTGGTCCACGCCCTTGGTGACGCAGTACGAGTCCCAGTAGGGCCCGCCCGAGTTGGAGCAGGCGCCGAACGAGATCACGTACTTGGGGTCGGGCATCTGCTCGTACAGCCGCCGTACGGCGGGAGCCATCTTGTCGGTCACCGTGCCCGACACGATCATCAGGTCGGCCTGCCTGGGACCGTTGGCGAACGGGATCACCCCGAAGCGGATGAAGTCGTGCCTGCTCATCGACGTGGCGATGAACTCGATGGCGCAGCAGGCCAGCCCGAAGTTGAAGACCCACAGCGAGTAGCGCCGGCCCCAGTTCAACACGAACTTCATGGGCTTGGGCGCCAGCCGGGACATCGGCCCCACCGTGGGCATCGGGAGATCGTTCACGGGCATGCGGTCACCGCCATGCCCTCCATTGTCCTCCCCGGAGCCGGTCGGGTCACGTCCAGCCCAGCACCCTCTTGCGCCAGGCGTACAGGATGCCGAGTGCGATGAACGCGAGGAAGACGAACATCTCCACCAGCGTCGTCATGCCGTACCCGGGGGCGGCGAAGACGGTGGCCCAGGGGAAGAGGAAGACGGCGTCGACGGCGAAGACCACGTAGAGGTACGTGAAGACGTAGTAGCGGATCTGCGACTGCGCCCAGCCCTCGCCGACGGGATCGACCCCGCACTCGTACGTCGTGAGCTTCTCGGGGGTCGGCCGGCTGGGACGTAACATGCGGTTCACGAACAATCCGCCCGTGAAGATCGCCATCCCGACGAGGAAGAGGACGACGACCACGGCATATGAGCCGAAGTATCCACTCATAACCGCCTCCCAGGTCTCGAGAATAACCCCGGCACGATCTCAAGGGCTGAACACCTGACGGTCACATCCGGGTCCCCCGCATATAGTTGAGGATCGTGACCCGAATCAAGCTCGTCGCCCGCTTGCACCTGGACCTGTGCCGGCTCGCGTCGGGCCTGTGTCGCCCGGACGGTTCGCGAAGCTGACGGTGCGCCGCCCCCCGGCGGCCGAGGCACCAGCGGGAACGCGCCACAGGTGCGGAAAGTCCCGGTAGAGCGCACCTCAAGTGCGCATCTGCGAAAAACCAGCGTGACCCCGATGGATCTAGCATGGATATGACAACGTGCCACCAGCAGGCAGGCCTGGGCGCGTCAAGGAGGATTGAGGAGCTGTGACCAAGCAGGTTCAGCAACTCGACCGCGTGATCATCCGGTTCGCGGGTGACTCCGGCGACGGAATGCAGCTCACCGGTGATCGGTTCACGGCGGAGACGGCCCAGTTCGGCAACGACCTGTCGACGCTCCCCAACTTCCCGGCGGAGATCCGCGCTCCCGCCGGCACCCTGCCCGGGGTGTCGAGCTTCCAGTTGCACTTCGCCGACCACGACATCCTGACCCCCGGCGACGCGCCCAACGTGCTCGTCGCCATGAATCCCGCCGCGTTGAAGGCGAACCTCGGGGACCTGCCCAAGGGCGCCGACATCATCGCGAACACCGACGAGTTCACCAAGCGCAACCTGGCCAAGGTGGGCTACGACGGCAACCCGCTCGAGGACGACTCACTGGCCGAGTGGCGCCTGCACGCGGTGCCGCTGACCTCGCTGACGGTCAAGGCGCTCGAGGGCTACGACATCTCCAAGAAGGACGCCGAGCGGGCCAAGAACATGTTCGCGCTCGGGCTGCTGTCGTGGCTGTACCACCGGCCGACCGAGGGGACGATCCAGTTCCTCGAGGCCAAGTTCGCCAAGAAGCCCGAGATCGCCAAGGCGAACATCGCGGCCTTCCAGGCGGGCTGGAACTACGGCGAGACGACCGAGTCCTTCTCGGTCTCCTACGAGATCAAGCCGGCCACGCTCCGCCCGGGCACCTACCGGAACATCTCCGGCAACCAGGCCCTGGCGTACGGGCTGATCGCGGCGTCGGTGCAGTCGAAGCTGCCGCTGTTCCTCGGGTCCTACCCGATCACCCCGGCCTCCGACATCCTGCACGAGCTGTCCAAGCACAAGCGGTTCGGGATCCGGACGTTCCAGGCCGAGGACGAGATCGCCGGCGTGGGCGCCGCTCTCGGGGCGGCCTTCGGCGGGTCGCTCGGCGTGACCACGACCTCCGGCCCGGGCATCGCGCTCAAGGCCGAGACCGTGGGCCTCGCGGTGACCACGGAGCTGCCGCTGATCATCGTGGACGTGCAGCGGGCCGGCCCGAGCACGGGTATGCCGACCAAGACCGAGCAGACCGACCTGCTGATGGCGATGTACGGCCGCAACGGCGAGTCGCCGGTGCCGGTGCTGGCGGCGGCCACGCCGTCGGACTGCTTCACGATGGCGATCGAGGCGGCGCGGATCGCGCTGAAGTACCGCACGCCGGTCATGCTGCTGTCGGACGGCTATCTGGCCAACGGATCGGAGCCGTGGCGCATCCCGGACATCGACGAGCTGCCGGACATCTCGGTGCTGTTCACCACCGAGCCCAACGATGAGGACGGCACGACGTATCTCCCTTATCTGCGTGACCCGGAGACGCTGGCCCGCCCGTGGGCGGTGCCGGGCACGGCGGGGCTGGAGCACCGGATCGGCGGCATCGAGAAGGCCGACGGCACCGGGAACATCTCCTACGACCCCGACAACCACGACAAGATGGTGCGGCTGCGCCAGGCCAAGATCGACGGCATCGACGTGCCCGACCTGACGGTCGACGACCCCGACGGCGACGCCCGGGTGCTCGTGCTCGGCTGGGGCTCGACGTACGGGCCGATCGCGGCGGCGGCCCGCCGGGTGCGCGCGAGTGGGCACAAGGTGGCCCAGGCGCACCTGCGGCACCTGAACCCGCTGCCGGCCAACACCGGCGAGGTGCTGCGCTCCTACGACAAGGTGCTGCTGCCGGAGATCAACCTCGGCCAGCTCGCCATGCTGCTGCGGGCCCGTTACCTGGTCGACGTGATCAGCTACAACCGGGTGCGCGGGCTCCCGTTCAAGGCCGCCGAGCTCGCCGCCGTCATTCAGGACGTGATCGAAAGTGACTGACACCCTCAATGGCAAGGGCCTGGCCCTCATCCCCCGTACGGACGCCAAGCAGACGCTGAAGGACTTCAAGTCCGATCAGGAGGTGCGCTGGTGCCCCGGCTGCGGTGACTACGCGATCCTGGCGGCGGTGCAGAGCTTCCTGCCCGAACTGGGGCTCAAGCGCGAGAACATCGTGTTCGTCTCCGGGATCGGCTGCTCCTCGCGCTTCCCGTACTACCTCAACACCTACGGGTTCCACTCGATCCACGGGCGGGCTCCGGCCATCGCCACCGGATTGGCCGCCTCCCGGCCGGACCTGTCGGTGTGGGTGATCACCGGTGACGGCGACGCGCTGTCGATCGGCGGCAACCACCTGATCCACGCGCTGCGCCGCAACGTCAACCTGAACATCCTGCTGTTCAACAACAGGATCTACGGCCTGACCAAGGGGCAGTACTCCCCCACGAGCGAGGTCGGCAAGATCACCAAGTCGACGCCGATGGGGTCGCTGGACAAGCCGTTCAACCCGATCTCGCTGGCGCTCGGGGCCGAGGCCGGGTTCGTCGCCCGGACCATCGACAGCGACCGCAAGCACCTGCAGGGCGTGCTGCGCCAGGCCGCCGAGCACCGCGGCGCCTCGCTGGTGGAGATCTACCAGAACTGCAACATCTTCAACGACGGCGCCTTCGACACGCTGAAGGACCCGGGCACCCGCGACGAGATCACCGTCCGGCTCGAACACGGGCAGCCGATCGTGTTCGGCACCGGCGACAACGAGCGCGCCGTACGGCTGTCGCCCACGGGCGGCGTCGAGGTCGTGCGCCGCGCCGAGGTCTCCGACGGCGAGATCCTCGTGCACGACGCCCACAACCCCGACCCGTCGCTGGCGTTCGCGCTGTCGCGGCTGGACGAGCCGGCGTTCGAGCACGTGCCGATCGGCGTCTTCCGCTCCATCGACCGGCCGTCGTACGACCAGCTCCTCAACGAGCAGGTCCAGACGGCCACGGCCGACAAGGGCACGGGCAGCCTCGCCGACCTGCTCCACGGCGGCGACACCTGGACCATCGGCTGACGTATCCGAGGGGCGGCTCCCAACGGGCCGCCCCTCACGGAAAACCCGCACGGCGTCTCCCGCATGAATAGGCTTCTCGCCTAGAGCATGATCCACGCGACGTGTCAGGGAGGCCTCCATGAGGTGGGACAGCAGCCGTGTCCTGGTGACAGGCGCCACCGGATTCATCGGATCCCGGCTCGCCCTGCGCCTGACCTCCCTGGGCGCGCAGGTGCACGGCGTCAGCAGGCGGGAGGTCGCCGACGACACGCTCATCTGGCACACCGTCGACCTCAGGGACGCCGAGGCCACCGGGGAGCTCGTCCGCTCCGTCCGGCCGGACGTCGTCTTCCATCTCGCCGGAGAGGTGACCGGCTCGCGCGGCGCCGAGTCCCTGATGCCCACGCTGACCAACACGGTGATGGGATCGGTGAACCTGCTCGACGCCGCACGCGGCGCCGGCGTCCGGGTCGTGATGGCCGGCTCCATCGAGGAGGCCCGGTCGGAGCTGGGCGAGACGCTGACCTCGTCCCCGTACGCGGTCGCGCGGTGGGCCGCGACGGGGTACGCGCGGCTGTTCCACCAGCTGTGGAATGTCCCGGTGACCGTCCTCAGGATCGCCATGGCGTACGGCCCCGGCCAGCCCGACACCACCAAGGTGGTCCCCTACGTCACGCTGTGCCTGCTGCGAGGCGAGGAGCCGCTGCTGACGGCGGGGAAGCGGCGCATGGACTGGGTGTACGTCGACGACGTGGCCGAGGCGTTCGTGCTCGCCGCCGAGAGGGAGGAGGCGGTCGGCCGGGTCTTCGACATCGGCACCGGCGACGGCATCGCCGTACGCGAGATCGTGAGCAGGCTGTATGAGCTGGCCGGCAGCACGGCGACGCCGCCGTTCGGCACGCGGCCCGAGCGCGTCATGGACGTCGAGCGGTTCGCCCATGTGGAGGAAGCCGCCGAGGTGCTGGGATGGCGCGCCGGAACGCCCGTGGACGAGGGGCTCAGGCGCACCCTGGAGTGGTACGGCCGGCGGCTGTGACGGTCACTTTCCCCTGTCGCGACCGAACAGTTCGACGATGGCGGGCGGGGTCCAGCGCTTGGCGACCTGCCTGGCGTTGAACTTCCATGTCTCTCCCGGCCGCTCCTTGAACAACGTCGTGTGGTCCTCGGTGACCTCTTCTTCGGGACGGCCGTTGGTGTAGTAGTACAACGCCATGGATCGCCGGGCCCGGTCCTCCGGGCAGGTCAGCGGATCGGGGTGGCCGTGGTTCGCGTCGTCCGTCGTGGCGAACAGCACGAACCTGTTGAAGACGGGCAGGATCTTGTGCTCGCAGACGGTCATGTCCTTGCTCCACAGCTGCAGGTGTCCGCCGTAGCTCTCCTCCCAGTCCTTGTTCAGGTAGAGCAGGCCGTTCAGCCGCCGGTCGAGGTTGAGCCTGCGGCTCTTGTTGAAGTCGGCGTGCACCTTCAGGAAGCCGCCCGGGCGGATCTGGTGCAGGCCGCCGCCCTCCAGGTGAGGGTCGGACACCAGGTGCTTGATCCCGGTCAGCCGCTCCAGGAACTCCACGAACACACCGCCGTTGAACTCGGCGAGCAGGGCCCTGGTCGCCGGGCCCATCTTCTCCGTGTCGGCCAGGGCGAGCTTGATCTCGCGGGCGTCGTCGAACCGCTGCCAACTGGCGTCGCGAGGCTCGGGAAACTCGGACAGGACGGGCTCCAGCACGCTGGGCGGCAGGAAATCGTCGATGACCACGTGCCGGAACGGCTTGGCGTCGAGGAAATCCGCGCGCAGCCGATCGGCGATGGGGAACAACTCCTCACGCCTGAAGGTGAACGCCTGAACATCGTGCATGCCGCCAACCCCCTCGAACCTGCCGATCCCACTGGTGTACATATCGTGGCGGAGAAGTCCGCTCGTTACAGGGAAAGAGCCGACGCCTGAGGCGCTAGCATGCGCGTGGCCGGAACGTCGCAACCGTCGGAGCCCTGCCCCGGAGGCCCGCATGCCAGGCACCCCCCGCGTCGCCGTCGTGATCGTCACCTACAACAGTGCCAAGATCCTCGGAGGGTGCCTGGATTCGTTGGCGGCCGGAGCGCGGGGCGTCGATCTGCGCGAGATCGTCGTCGCGGACAACGCCTCCAAGGACGAGTCGGCGGCCATCGCCCGGCGAGCCGGGGCGACCGTGGTGCAGGTCGGCAGGAACGCCGGGTACGCGGCCGGTTTCAACGCGGGCGTGGCCGCCCTGGACCTGGAGCGGCTCGACGCTGTCATGGTCCTGAATCCCGACTGCCGCCTGCGGCCGGGCTGCCTGGCGCCGCTCGCCGCGGCACTGGACGAACCGGGCCGCGGCATCACCGCCCCACGTCTGGTGGGCCTGGACGGCCACACCCATCCCTCCCTGCGCCGGGCTCCGAGCGTACGGCGGGCGTGGGCGGAGGCGTTGATCGGCGGGCGGCTGGCCGGGCGCATCGCCGCCCTCGGCGAAGTGATCACCGACCCTGCCGTCTACGAGCGGGCGGGGCAGGCCGAATGGGCGACGGGTGCCGCCCTCCTCATGTCGGTGAAGGCGCTGACCGAGGTGGGGCCGTGGGACGAATCTTTCCTCCTGTACAGCGAGGAGACCGAGTACGCGCTGCGTGCCGCCGAGCGTGGCTGGTCCCTCTGGTACGAGCCGGCCGCCACCGTCGAGCACATCGGCGGCGACGCCAAGATCAATCCCATGCTGGCCGCGCTGTTGACGGTGAACAAGGTCAGGCTGTTCCGCAGACGCCGCGGCCCCGTCTCCACCATGGCCTACTACCTCGCCGTGGTCGTCGGCGAGAGCATCCGCGCGCTACGCGGGCGACGAGCGGCGCGCGAAGCGGTGGTGTGGCTACTGCGCCCCTCACGCCGCATCCAGGCTCTGCCCGAGTGAAGAGCCATACCGGAACGGTTCCGTAGAGGCGCCCGATACCCGATCACCGTAACGATCGACGCGACGCACGCGACTACTGAGGGGATGCTGTCGTGACGAGGGGGCCTGCCGGTGAGAATCAGCGTGTTCGGGCTCGGCTACGTCGGCTGCGTGTCGGCCGCCTGCCTGGCGGCGCGGGGTCACCAGGTCGTCGGCGTGGACGTCAACCCCCTCAAGGTGGACCTGATCGGGCGTGGCCGGGCGCCGGTGGTCGAGGAGCGGATCGGCGAGCTGACCGCCCAGGTCGTCGCCTCCGGTGCGCTGCGCGCCACCACCGATGCCGTCGAAGCCGTCAGGGAGAGCGAGCTGTCGCTGGTCTGCGTCGGCACTCCCTCCGCGTCCAACGGCAGCCTGTCCACCGCCTACCTGGAGCGGGTGGCCGAGCAGATCGGCGAGGCGCTGGCGGACCGGCAGGACTGGCACACCGTCGTGTTCCGCAGCACGATGCTGCCGGGCACCACCGCCTCGGTGCTCGTCCCCATCCTGGAGAAGGCCTCGGGCCGCACCGCCGGCGTCGACTTCGGCGTGGCGGTCAATCCGGAGTTTCTGCGGGAGGGCACGAGCGTCCGCGACTTCTTCGACCCGCCGAAGACCGTCATCGGCGAGCTCGATCCGGCCAGCGGTGACATGGTCGCCAGGCTGTACGAGGGGCTGCCGGGACGGGTGTTCCGGGTGCCGGTGACCGTCGCCGAGATGACGAAGTACGCCGACAACTCGTTCCACGGCCTGAAGATCGCCTTCGCCAACGAGCTCGGCGCCGTCTGTGCCGCTCTCGGGGTCGACTCCCACCAGGTGATCGACGTGTTCCTCGCCGACACCAAGCTCAACGTGAGCCCCGCCTACCTGCGCCCCGGTTTCGCCTTCGGCGGCTCGTGTCTCCCCAAGGACCTGCGTGGTCTCGTCTACGCGGCGCACCGGGCCGACGTCGCGGTGCCGCTGCTGTCCCATGTGCTGCCGTCGAACGAGGAGCACCTGCGCAGAGCCTTCGACCTGGTCGTCGCGGCCGGCAAGCGCCGGATCGGGCTGTTCGGCCTGTCGTTCAAGCCGGGCACCGACGACCTGCGGGAGAGCCCTCTGGTCGAGCTCGCGGAGCGCCTCCTGGGCAAGGGCTACGACCTTCGCATCTACGACGCCAATGTTTCGATGTCTCGCCTTATCGGGGCTAATCGGGACTACATTGAGAGCCGGCTACCGCACCTGAGCGAGCTGCTGTCCAACTCGGCCGAAGACGTGCTCGCGCACGCCGAGGTCTGCGTCGTGGGATGCGATGATCCCGCGGTCCTGGACGCACTCGTCCACGCAGGAGACAGGAACGTCGTCGATCTCATCCGCCTGCCCGACGCCGAGGAGCGTCGGCGACACCCGGGATACGTGGGACTTGGCTGGTAAGGCACTCATCCTGGTGGAGAACCTGTCCGTGCCGTTCGACCGGCGCGTATGGCAGGAAAGCCTCGCGCTGCGCGACGCCGGTTGGGAGGTGCACGTCATCTGCCCGCAGGGCGCCAAACGCGACACCGAGCCGTACGCCGAGATCGACGGCGTCAGGATCCACCGCTATCCGCTCAAGGCCGCGACCGGCGGCCCGCTCGGTTACCTGCGCGAGTACGGCTCCGCCCTCTGGCACACCTACCGATTGGCGCGCCGGCTCGGCCCGATCGACGTCATCCACGCCTGCAACCCGCCGGACCTGTTCTTCCTGATCGCCAGGCTGCTCAAATCCCGGGGTGCCCGGTTCCTGTTCGACCAGCACGATCTGGTGCCCGAGCTGTACCTGTCACGGTTCCAGCGCGGCCAGGACTTCCTCTACCGGCTGGTGTGCCGCCTCGAGCGGGCCACCTACCGGGCGGCCGACGTCGTCGTCGCCACCAACGAAAGCTACCGGGAGGTCGCGCTCACCCGTGGCGGCAAGCGCCCGGAGGACGTCTTCGTGGTGCGCAGCGCGCCCGCCGTCGAGCGGTTCCACGAGGTCCCGCCGCAGCCGGAGCTGAGGAAGGGCAAGCCGCACCTGCTGTGCTACCTCGGCGTCATGGGACCCCAGGACGGCGTGGATTACGCGTTACGCGCCCTGGCGAAGCTGCGGGACGAGCAGAACAGGACCGACTGGCACGCGGCCTTCGTCGGCGCGGGGGACGCGTTCGACGACATGGTCCGGCTCGCCCGCGACCTCGGCCTGTCGGACCTCGTCGACTTCACCGGGCGCATCCCCGATGAGGACCTCCTCCGCTACCTCTCCACCGCCGATGTGTGCCTGTCGCCCGACCCGCTCAACCCGCTCAACGACGTCTCCACGATGAACAAGGTCATGGAGTACATGGCCATGGCCCGCCCGATCGTCTCCTTCGACCTCCGTGAGGCGAAGGTCTCCGCCGGCGAGGCGGCGGTCTACGCGCCGCCGAACGACGAGTCGGAGTTCGCCAAACTCATCGCCATGCTCCTCGACGACCCGGAGGAACGCCGCCGGATCGGCGCGATCGGGCGAGAGCGGGTCGCCGGCCCACTGTCGTGGGAGAACTCGCGGAAATCGCTGCTCGCGGCGTACGAGGCGGCCCGGACCCGGTGAAGCCGATCGCGAGCGTCGTCATCCCGGCGTTCAACGAGGAGTCGACCCTGGGCCGCTGCCTGGAGCCGTTGCTGGCCGGAGCCGAACCGGGCGAGCTGGACGTGGTCGTCGTCCCCAACGGATGCACGGACGGGACAGCGCGGGTCGCGCGGCGACTCGGGGCGAGGGTCGTGGAGTCGGCACGGCCGGGCAAGGCGAACGCGCTGTGCCTGGGCGATGCGGCGTGCTCGGTGTTCCCCCGCATCTATCTGGACGCCGACGTGCTGCTGGACACCGGATCCGCGCGGGCCCTGGTGGCCGCGCTCGAGGATTCCGGCGCGCTGGCCGCCGCGCCTGTCCCGATGTGGGACCTGTCGGGCACCAGCCGTACGGCCCGGCGGGTCCACCACGTGCACGAGCAGTTGCTGAAGCCGCGGCGGGCGCTGGCGGGCGTCGGCGTGTACGCGCTGAGCCGGGCCGGGCACGCACGGGTGTTCCCGCTTCCCGACGTGGTGGCCGACGACGAGCTGGTGCACCGTAGCTTCGGCCCGCACGAGCGCGTAATCGTGCACGAGGCGCGATCGGTGGTGAGGCCGGCGCGGACGGTCAGGGCGCACCTGCGCCGGCGCGTACGGGTCCGGCTGGGCAACCGGCAGCTGGCGAAGCTGGGTCTGCCGGCGCCCGAGGGAAGGCTCGGACCTCGCGCGCTCGCGACGCTGGTCGCGTCCCGGTCCGTGAGCCCCCTGGACGCCGCCTGCTACCTGGCCGTCCTGCTCGCCGACCGCGCGCTGACCCGGAGAGAGTCGGCACGCGCGACCTCGATCACCTGGGCGACCGACACAACCAGTAGGTGAAGGGAAGCACATGCACGTGGAGCCCACCAGGCTTGAGGGGGTGCTGCTGTTCGTCCCCACGCCTCATCGGGACGACCGCGGACTGTTCACCCGGACCTTCGACGCCCGGCTCGCCGCCGAACACGGTCTCGATCCGAACTCCTTCGTCCAGGACAGCCAGTCCCGCTCCCGCAGGGGAACCATACGCGGCCTGCACGGCAGGTCGGGGCGAGGTGAGGCCAAGCTGGTCCGTTGCGCACGCGGGGCGATACTCGACGTGCTCGTGGACGCCCGGCCAGGCTCCCGCACGTTCGGGGAGCATCTGACCGTGCGGCTGGACGACGAGTCGTTCCACACCCTGTACGTCCCGCCGGGGTTGCTGCACGGCTTCCAGGCGCTCACCGAACAGACCGACGTCTGCTACCGGATCGATCGGGAGCACGACCCGGCCGAGGATCTCGCCGTGCGCTACGACGACCCCGATTTGAAGATCGACTGGCCGTTGCCGGTCAGCACGATCAGCTCCAGGGACCGGTCGGCGGGTACGTGGGCCGATCTTCGGGAACGTCTATCGCGATGAGATCGCTACTCCTGAGGGCCGCCCCTCTCGCGCTGCTGGTGGCGGCCTGCACCCCCGCGTCTCCGCAGACCACTCCACCCGCCCGGCCGTCCCACACCGCCACCCCTACCTCCCAGGCCGGCGGATGCCCCGGCTATCCCACCCCGGCGTGCACCGGCGTGCCCAAAGGCACACGGCTGAAGACGCTCCAACCCGACTTCTACGGCGCCTACCGCGTGACCAAGGACGGGACGGTGCTGGACGGGGTGCACATCCCCGGCACGCTTTTGATCACCGCCCAGAACGTGACGGTACGCAACAGCCAGATCGACGGCGATGTGAAGAACGACTACGACGGCAAGATCTACCCCTTCACCATCAGCGACTCCACCGTCGGCCCGGAAAACGGCTGCAACCAGAGCGTCGGAATCTGGAGCGCCCAATTCACCGCCACCCGCGTCCACGTCCGCAACCACAGCGACGGCTTCAGCGTCTCCGGCGACAACGTCGTCATCCGCGACTCCTACGTCCTGCTCTGCTCACGCCCCGGCGACCACTCCGACGGCATCCAGACCGTCGGCGCCGGCCACACCCTCGTCTTCGACCACAACACCGTCGACCAGCGCTACGCACCCCAGCACACCGCACCGGTCTTCCTCGTCGACCCCAACACCGGCGTCCAGGTCACCGACAACCTGCTCATCGGCGGCACCTACACCATCAGAGTCAGAGCCGCCTCCGGCGCCGTCGTCCGCGACAACGCCGTGGTGAACAAATCGTGGGACTACGGCCCCTCCGACTCCGACTGCTCGAAGACGACCTGGACGGGTAACAGGCTGGTCACCATCGATGACGACTACACCGTCACGAGTACGGTCGGACCTCTGGAGTGCGTGGGCTGAGGCTCTTCCCCGCCGCCGCGTTCTCCTTCCGGACGACGCGAAGCAGGGCTCCCGCCGCACCGGCCTGGAGGAACATCAGGCCTGTCGCCGCCGGGTAGGAGAGCTGGTCGAACGTGATCGAGCAGACCACCGGGACCAGCAGCGGCGCCGTCATGGACAGGGCGAGGTCCCGCAGCACCGGATCCGAGGTGAGGTGCCTGGCTCGCTGGGCGGCGTAGACTCCCGTCCCCACCAGCGCCAGGAACGCCAGCACGCCGACGATTCCCGACTCCACCAGCGTCAGCAGGTACTGGTTGTCGAAGACCTGGTGTTTGGGCGCGTACCACGTGGCCAGGCCGCGGCCCAGCCACGGATGGCGGAGAAACTCCTCCAGCGCGTTGGGGTAGTCGTGCACGCGATACCGGATGCTGTCGTCGGAGCCGAAGCCGGCGAACAGCCGGTAGAACGTCCCGAGCACGCCCGGCATGACGATCTGGACCACCACAAGGAACCCGAACACCACGCCGAGGGCCCGAAGGCGGCGCCGCGCGGGCCAGCCCGCCATCAGGACGACGCCGACCGTCGCGACCGCGATCACGCCTGTGCGCGAGACCGAGTAGACCAGTCCCATGGCGATCATGGCGGTGCAGAACCACCAGCGCAGCGGCGAACTGCCGCGGTCCCGTGCGTGCACGGCGTAGTGGACGGCGACGGGCAGGATCATGGCCGAGACCACGGCGAACTCGATGGGGTGCCCGAGGGTGGCCGCGACCCGGTTCAGGTCGTCTCTCGCGAGGACGTTGGTGATGCCCTCCACGCCGTTGGCCTGCAGGAAGGGCAGCGCCATGTAGGCGGTGAGGTCGAACTCCAGGATGGATTGGAACCCGCCGACGATGGACACCACGACACCGGTGACGACCATCCCCCGCATCACCAGATCCAGCCGTCGCCTGCTTGCTATGCCGTCGCACACGGCGAGGCCCAGGCCGATCCCGCCGACCAGCACCACCAGGGCGTGGTCCATCAGGTTCAGTTCGTCCTTCTCGAGGTAGCCGAAGGCGGCGTGACCGTAGACGGCCAGGCTGGCGGCGAGGTAGAGGAACAGCCCGGTGCGGGCGGGGTTGCGTCCCTTGGCCGCGCCCAGCGTGGTGGTGGACTGGGCGAACAGCCAGAACAGCCCCAGCGCCAGGCCCACCACGTCCGCCGGAGTCACCGACAGAGGCAGTCCGCGCAGGATCATGCGGGCGGGAACGCACAGCAGCGCCACGATCGCCACGACGGCCAGCGTCGCGCTGTCGGCCGCCTGGAAGCCCTCGGGGAGACGTCGTGGTCCGAGTGCCGTCGTCTCCCCTGCCGTGGAGACGGCCATCACACCGTCTGCTCCGCCTTGCGCGCGGACGGGGCCGGCACGCGCGGGCGCCTCTCCGGTCCCGGCGTCGGCCTGCGGCGGGCGCGACGATGGACGACGAAGCTTTCGACGGCGAAGGCGGCCGTGAGGCTGCCCATGAGGCTCAAGGCGACGGCCGCGGCGGCGGCGCGGCTCCTGCTGCCCTTCTTCGCCTCAGGAGTCGTGGGCTCGACGACGTGCGTGATGGTGAGGAACGTCTTCGGCGGCGCACCCACGGCCTTCTGGCGCCGGGTCAGTTCGACATCGGCCTGTGCCATCACCTTGGCGACCAGTGCCGTGGCTGTTTTCGGGTCCGGCGCCTCGGCCTCCACGAAGACGAACGGACCGCTCATCATCAGTTCGGGGTTGGTGCTCCCGTTGGTGACCTTGTAACCGACGTCGCCGCCCCGCGGCACGCCGAGCCGTTCTCCCATCTCCGGCGCGCCGAGCGCCTGAATCAGCAGCGACGCGGTCATGTTGAGCCCGTAGTCGAAGGTGACCAGGGGATTGGATCGGGGGTTGACCAGCTTGGGATCGTCGGGCACGCTCGCCCCGGTGGTGGGGATCGTGATCAGCATGATGCCCTGGGAGGTGTAGGTCACGGGAATCCGGGTGTAGACGAAAAGCGTCGCGCCGATACACAGGACGAAGGTGGGCAGCACCACGTACCATCTCCGGAACAGCACGAGGACTGTCCCCCACAAGTCCATCCGATCCCTCCCCGTGCGGTCCTACTGACTATCGCACGGAGCCCCTGGTTTTGTTACGGCAACGCGTGATAAGTCTGACCAGCCGCTATAGACGTCTTCGATCCGGAGGTCACGATCGATGCCAGAGCTGGCCGTCATCACCCCGACCTGGAAGCCGGACCGAGACTTCTTCGCGGCCCTGCACCGCTCGTTTCTCCAGTTCACTTCCGAGGACACGGTCCATCACGTCATCGTGCCCTGGGCGCACAAATCGCACTTCACCCAATTCGCCGGGCCGCGCTGCCGCATTTGGACGCATTCCGAATTGCTCCCCCGCCGTTATGTCCGCATGCCCGGCGGGGTGTGGGTCAATACGCGGCGCCCGTGGCCGCCGGTGCGCGGCTGGGTCATGCAGCAGGCGGCCAAGATAGCGGCCGCCGGCATCGTGGAGGCGGACACGGTGCTGCTCGCCGACTCCGACGTGGTGTTCGTCCGCCCAGTCAAGGTGGGCGACTTCACCGCGCATGGCCGGCTCACGCTGTTCAGGAAGGAGTGCGCGGTCCACGCGGGAATGGAGCGGCACGTCATCTGGCACCGGGTCGCCCGCGAACTGCTCGGGCTCCCGGCCGCGCCACCGCCGCCACTGAACGACTACGTCGACGCGCTGGTCTTCTGGGACCCCGCGCGGGTACGGGCCATGCAGGCGCGCGTCAGCGAGGTCACCGGCCTGCCCTGGGCCGACGCCTTCACCTCCCAGCTGCACGTCTCCGAGTTCATCGTCTACGGCGTGTACGCCGACGAGTTCCTCGGCGAGGAGCAGCGGCCCGCCACCAGCCCCGAGATCTGCCACAGCGCCTACATCAGGACGCCGATGGACCACGAGGCCGCGATGGCGTTCGCCGACCGCATCGGCCCGGACGCCATCGGCATGATGATCTCGTCGCACTCGCACACCTCGGCGGAGGTCAGGGAAGCCGCCGCACGGCGGTGCGCCGAGGTGGCCGCGTCGCGCTGACCCGGGCGCCGATTCGCGGTGCGGGTCAGCCGCCGCGTTTACCGGGCGATCGCCCTGACGAGCCGTTCTCCGAAGGCCGCCCGCCCACGGCGCTGTCCGCTGTGAGCATCGGATCCATGATGATGACCACGGTCTGGTCGGACTCGTCGTCGGCGTCGGTCACGGACGTGCCGTTCGCGGGCGTGGGATCGTCGACGGCCGCCGGCCGCGGGTCGTTCTGCGTGGACGAGGCGGACGAGGAGGCGTCGGCGACCGCCGTGCCGGGCGGGGCTACAGGCGATCCGATGCGCGGCCGATCCTGCGTAGGGGCGGGGACCCGCCACTGCACCGTCGCCGCGCTGAGCACCTCGGGATCCTCGCTCCAGCCGGACATCCGTTCGAAACGACCGTCGTCCGGCTCGATCCGCGTGATGCGCCGACGCCTCGCCACGGCGTAGGCGATGCCGAAGCAGACGAGCAGCGACACGGCGAAAGCGCTACCCGCCGCCTTCCACTGGACGCCCGTCACCCGCTCCGGCTGGGAGAGCGGGACCACGTCGTTGAGCGAGACGAACGTGGACTTGGGCGCGCCCAGCGCCACCTGCCGGTCGTTGAGCTCCCTGCGCACCCGTGCCTGAACCGCGGCGACGGTCTTGCTCGCCTGGTCGGCGGTGGGCGCGACGGCCGACACGTAGATGTAGGGCCCGCTGATGTCCAGCAGGTCGGGGTCGGTGCGGCCGTCGTCGACCGTGAGTTCGACCGGCCCGTCCTTGGGCGCGCCCACGTCGTGGCGCAACTCGGGGGTGTTTATCGCCTGAATGAGAATGGTGGCCGTCGTTTTCAGCCCGTCGCTGAAGCCCAGCAACGGGTTCTGCAGGCCGAAGGTCTTGCTCGGGTCGATCGTGGCGCCCCTGGCCGACGTGGTCAGGACCATCAGGGCGCTGGATTGGTATCTCGCCGGGACGAAAAAGAACGTTCCCATCGCGACCAGCAGTGACAACAGAATCAACGGCGGCCCCACGGCCTTGCGCGTGAGTAGGCTGCCGAGGATCTTCCATAACTCCATATACACGTCCCCCGCCCTCATGGCGCACCCGGGCGCCGGGCGGCCCCACATCTCCATCGCCGCCCACGGACAGATCGTTACACGACAACCCTGATGCGTGACGATAGCTCGATGGGTCTTCTTGTGGGCTACAGCGTTACACGACGAGCGTCCCCTCCGATAGACCATCGTGAGCCGGGCGGACGTCAGGAGGGCAACTTATGGCCAAACCCCCAGTGCAGGGGCACTCCCGGCTTGCCGGCCTCGACGGGATCAGAGGGCTCGCCGCGCTCTTCGTCGTGCTCCACCATTGCTGGCTGACGTCGTTTCCCGGCTTCCCCTCCGACAACGGTCCCTTGTGGGCAGGTTGGCTCCTTTATGGACACTTCGCGGTTGTCGTCTTCATTGTGCTGTCCGGCTTCTCACTCGCCGTCGGACCGGCGCGCCATGAATGGCGGCTCGGGGGGCTGGCCAGGTTCGGCCATCGGCGGGCCTGGCGCATCCTGCCGCCGTACTGGATGGCCCTGGTCTACAGCCTGATCGTCGCGTGGACCGTCGTCCCGCAGACGGACGCGGGCCCTCCGACGGCCAAGAGCGTCCTGCTGTACGGGCTGCTCATCCAGGATGTCTTCGGCGCGCCGAGCCCCAACGGGGCCTTCTGGTCCATCGCCATCGAGGCCCAGTTGTACGTGGTTTTCCCGCTGCTCCTCCTGTTGATCAGGCGCTTCGGCGCGGCCGTCATGGCGGGCGCGGTCACGGCGCTCGTGACAGCTGTCGGCGCGCTGTCTCCCGTAGTGCCGGCCGTGGCCCTGCTCGACCGGTTCACCCCGCAGTTCGCGGCGCTGTTCGCCTTCGGCGCCGTCGCGGCGGGGGTGGTGGGCGGACACTGGCGCGCCCCGGCACCGTGGACGGCGGCCGTGGCCGCGGTGCCGGTTGTGGCACTGATCGCGGCACAGGGCTCGGTGTGGACGGTGAACCACTACTTCTGGGTGGACCTCGCCCTCGGACCCGCGGTGGGGCTCTTCCTGGCGGCGCTGGCCGCGGGCAGGCCCGCGCCGCTGGTCACGTTCCTCGACACCCGTCCCGTCCGGTCCCTCGGGTCTTTCTCCTACAGCCTCTACCTGACACACGCGCCGTTGGTCGTGACGCTGCACGAACTGGTGGTGGCGCCGCACGTCCCGAAGGGCGTGCCGGCCTTTCTCGCCATGATCGCGCTCGCCGTGCCCGCCAGCCTGCTGGTGGCATGGGGCTTCGCAACGGTCTTCGAGCTGCCGTTTCAGCGTCACCGCAGTTGGGGGGCTCTGCGCGGGGCGATCGGCGAGAGGCTGCGGCCTCCGCGCCGCAGGGCCTCCCTGCCGGCTCCGCCGTACGAGCCGGAGAAGTCAGCCACGCCGTGACAGGGCTTCCGCCTCGTACTCCAGGGCCAGTTCCTCGGGGACCTGCTCCAGGTCGGTGCAGCGCCGGAAGTCCCGCAGCGTCGTGCCCACGCACAGGGCGTCGACGTTGGGCGCCCCCCGGCGAGCTCGCACGTCCTGGATGTTGACCGTACGGAAGTCGATGCTGAAGCGCGTACGGCCGGAGGTGTTGGGGACGGTCGAGTGCAGGTGCGCCCCGGAGAACATCACGAAGCCTCCGGGTTCGGGGATGACGCGGACCTGCGGCTCCAGTTCGATCGTCTGCTCCGGTTTGGGCTGCCGGCGGGTGTCGCTGTAGATGTGCGTGGCGGCGCTCGGACGTTCGACGGCCGTCCAGCCGGCGTAGTCGTACCTGTCGCTGCCGTTCGCGACCGGCTGGTCGAAATAGCGGGTGTGGAAGGCCATCACGTTCTCGGGGACGACCGCATAGATCGGCATCCACCAGTTGACCTGATTGAAGGGAGCCGAATACCAGCAGTCCCGATGCGGGTGGTACGCGTAGGAAATACCCGACGTCAGATACGCGTCGGAGGTGGAGGTCCGCATGCGCGGCACGTCGAAATACGTGTCCCATACCGAGCAACCGGCCTCTTCCAACACCCGTGGAAGCAGCTTCTTGCAGCGTTCGTGATGAATGAAGCGCGGCTTGAGGTCCGCCAAAAGCGCGGCGAATCGCTCCACCGGCATCTCGTACTGCGCCAGCTCGGGATCGAGCGTCCCGAAAGCCTTCTCGATGAGCTCGCGGGCGAACTCCACGAGCTCCGCCGACGCCGGTGTGGCCGAATACACGAAAAGGTCGCCCTGGAAGATCATCTGTCGGCGCCGATCGTCGTCGACCTCTTGGTTGAAGAAAATCGAGGTCATAGCATGCCGTCTCTCTGTTTTACCCGTCCCTGCCCCGGGACGCTCCGTCGTCAGTTACTCGCCGTTTTCAGTGCCGCCGTTACAGCGGATTTGGCCGTTACCGGCACGTCATCGAATCCGGCACGTCACCGAATCGCGTGACGGAATAAGAGAGATCGCGGCGTGCCGGTCAGCGGCGCACTGCGGCGAGCGCCAGGCGCGCCGCCTTACGGGTCCGATGGGTCAGAGTCTGGCCTTGTCGGCGGGCGTACGTCCGGGCCACCACCTCCCAGGCGCGCCTGCGCTGCTCCGGAGTCAGGTCGAGAGTGCGCAGGTGACGCACCACGGCGGCGAACTGCAGTGTGGTGGCGAAGTGCACGGTCCACCCCGGAACCCCCAGCGCCCTGGCGATCTCGGGCAGCCTGCGGAAGCGGAGTCCACGGTGCGCCAGGATCTCGGGGACGTGGCCCCAGGGACCCGCCAGAGCCAGCATCACGGCGAAGACCTCGTCCTCGCGCAGCATGACGGGCCTGGGGACGCGCGCGACGGCCTCACGCCGCATCAGCCCGTACAGCGGGTCCAGCAGCATGTGCTCCTGCGTGTGCACGACCATCATCTCGGTGAACCGGTCGATGGGATCGTCGGACAGCAGCCGCGTGCCGCGGTAGGTCGGTGGCTTCATCACCGCGCCGTCCGGGCCGGTGTACATGGTCTCCGAGGTGACCAGGACGAGCCGCTCGTCCTCGGCGAAGACCTCAAGCGAGCGCGACACGCAGTTGGGCTCCAGCAGGTCGTCGTCGCCCATCCACCGGAAGTACGTGCCCCGGGACAGCCGCAGGACCGCGTCGAAGTTGCCGACGACGCCCACGTTCACCGGCTGGCGGTGGTAGACGACGCGGCTGTCCGCCCTGGCCAGCTCCCTGCAGTACTCCTCCGTGTGGTCCGTCGACGCGTTGTCGGAGATCACCAGCTCGATGTCGGCGTGGTCCTGCTTCAGCGCGGACTGGACGGCGTCGCCTATCCGGTCGGCCCCGTTGCGTACGGGAAGTCCAATGGAGACCAGCATTCTTGCCACTCCAGATCAGGATGTCGGACGGGGCCGCAGGACCACCCGGGGCAGGGCGCGCAGCCGGTCGGCCGGAACGACGATGAGAACGTAGACGACCAGGCCCGCGGCGGCCCCCAGGCACAACGTGACCCAGGGGGGCGCGTCGCCCAGTACGGACAGCATGCCGAGCACGGCGGCGGCCGACACGAGGCCGCCGAGGCTCGGCCGCACAAGAGCGGGGGCGATGGGCGCCACGCGCACACCGGCCGCGCGCAGTCCCAGGACGGCCAGGGGCAGGGCGACGAACAGCGAGGCGGCCGCCTGGCCCGCGGCCGCGCCCCGGATTCCCTCCACGTGCGTGCCGATGATCACGGCGGGCACCAGAGCCAGGCCGTATCCGACGTTGATCCAGACGGTCAGCGTGGTGGCGCCCTGGCCGTTGAGGATGTCCAGCGCCAAGGACGTCAGCATCCGCACCACCATCACTACAGCGAGGAAGCGCAGGACGCCGGCGGCCTGGTCCCACTTCGCCCCGTAGAGAAAAGCCACGAGCGGGTGTGCCAGCAGCCCCATGACGATCGCCAGGGGCAACACGCCGGAGTACAACAGGGGCACCGACTTCTGGACGCCCCGGGAGAGGGTGTCGGGTTCCTGCTCCGCAAGGCGGGAGAAGCCCGCGATTGACACCGTGCGGATCGCCGTTCCGATCAGCCCGGGCACCCAGCTCGACACGTTGAAAGCCAGCAGGTAGTAGCCGAGCGGCTGGGCGCCCATGATGTCGCCCACGATGATGTAGCCGACGTTGAGCAGCACGGCTTCCAGGCCGATGCCGGCCGCCGACGGGATGCCGAAGCGCAGCAGCCTGCCGGCGATGGCGCGGTCGAACCCGATCCTGAACGGCATGCGCGCGACCCGCAGCACGATGACGCCGGTGACCACCGCCTGCGTGACCTGTCCCCAGGCGAAGCTGTACGGCCCGGCCCCCTCGACGGCCAGCATGATCGCGACGGCGGCGTTGACGGCGAACCCCGCCAGGATCGCCATGCTGTTCTGCGCCTGCTGGAACCGCCGCAGCAGCGCCGCGCTCCTGATCGCCGTGACGGCCTCGACCAGGATGACGGCTGTGAGGAGCCGGACGACGGGCGTGGCCTCGGGACTCCCGGCGTACGAGGCGTAGAAGGGCGCGGCCACCCAGAACGCCCCGTACAGCGCCGTAGCGGAGATCAGGTTGAGCAGGGTCGCCGTGGGCGACATCTCCTCCAGCGAGCCTCGCCACTGGATGGTCGCCGCCATGATGCCCAGGTCCTTGACCACCATCACGAAGGAGGTCGCGGCCAGGGCGACCGCGTAGACGCCGAAGTCCGCCGGCGACAGCAACCTGGCGAGGATCAGACCCATGACGAAGGACCCCGCCTTCATCACGAGGTTGCCGAGCAGGCTCCACCCGAACCCGCGGCCGGCTTTCTCGCCGATGCTCCGCGCGTCGGCCTGGGCCTCCGTCACGGTGGCGTCTTCCTGCTCCACAGCGGACCCCTTACGCTATTCCCGCCTCGGTAATCCGTTCGAGCCAGATCTCGCGCCAGAACGGCGCGAACTCGCGCGGACAGTTTGATTTGTACAGGCCTTTGCAGACGACGCCCTCAAGAAGGATGCAAGGGTTCTTCATTTGCAACATCTGGCCGGTCTTCTCGTCCAGGCAACGCTCCACCCGCGCCAGAACTCTGGCCGTCTTGCCACACCAGTGCGCCATCTCCTCCTCGAAGCCCAGACCGCGGTTCTTCCGGTCAGAGCCGAGGGTGGCGATGATCTCCGCCTTGGACTTGATACGCACCATTTCGCCCGGCTGAAGGTCGAGGGTCCCCGTCGGGGTCCTCGTGTTGGGTCCCGGACCGACCCAGCCCCAGGTGAGCCCCTGCCTTATCCAGAGCCAACGCGGCAGGCGACGCCTGCTGAAGTTCTGATAGCGGTCGAAAAGTCCGAAAAATATAGTGCGCAGGGTTTCCCAAACGGTCGCATTGCCGGTCCTGACGTCGGCGACGTACTGGCCGCCGTCACGAAACGGCAGGCATACGGGCGCCGCGCGCAGCAGCTCGGTCGCCTGGCACGAGTACCGTTCCTCGCCCTCCGGGCCCGGCTCCTTGCGCGCGTTCTTCACCAGCAGCGGCAGCAGGGTGCCCGGCGAAACCCGCGGTTCGGCGGAAGCGCCGGAGACCTTCTTCAGCCAGGCGGTCTTCCAGTAGATGGAGCAGAAGGTCTGACACCCTCCGTGCGCGGACCCGTCGCATCTGCCTCCCTCAAGGTGCACGGCGTCGTCCATCCTGCGCATGCCGGTCTGGGTCATGGTGTCGCAGAGCTTGTGCGCCACCTTCTTGACCACCATGCGCTTACCGCAGAACTGGAGCATCTCCGGCATGAAAGGCAAACCGTCGAGCTCTCCGCGTTCGTCCAGGGTGGCGAGGATCTCCTCCTCGCTGAGGACCTCCACGAGATCCCCCACCCGCAGGCTGAGCGCTTGCGCCATTCCCTCTACTCCTTCAGTAATCCCGCGGCCCGCAACGACCGCGCGGCGGCGGCTACAGCGGAGAACGGCAGCGTGGACCGTTCCGCGATGTCCAGCAGGCTGTGATCACCATCGGACAAGTTGAGCACCCACAACATCGCCATCTGCGCCTGTTTCGTGTCACTGCGGCCGCCGATGGATCCGTACAGACCGCGCCGGCCCAGTTGCGGCTCGCCGTACGGGCTGGTGTTGAGGTATCTGCGGTTGCGCTCCAGGATCTCGACGGCCTCCCAGAGCACCTCCAGCGTCTCCTCCATGGCCTCGGGTGCGACGAAGCCGGGATCGTCGCCTGAGGTGTGGTACTCCGGGTAACCGGCGTACGGCGTCCGGGTCAGCGACCCGACGCCGAGGTTGAACCCGGGCGAGCAGTACTGGCGCTCGTCGTAACCGTAAGGAGTGAAGTCGACGATCTCGTGCCGTCTGCCGCGCAGCACATGGGACATCACCTGGTCGATCTCGGCGTTCCCGCGCCTGCTGCGCTTGTACGTCAATGCCCCCCGGTCTCCCGCGCAGGCCAGGGTGAGACCGTGCTTCACACGTTCCACGCGGTTACGCGCCAGCCAGGTGATCGCCCCGATGGTGCCGGGCGCCATGATGAACCGGTACGTGTACCAGGGATCGCTGATCCGCTGAGCGAGGGCGACCGCCACGGCGATGCCGGCGAGGTTGTCGTTGGCCAGCGACGGGTGGCACACGTGGGTGGAGATGATCACCTCGTCCTGCACCCGCCCCGGGATCACGTGCTCGGCGTAGGTGAGGTGACCCGGCTCCAGGGTGGAGTCGATCAGCACCTCGTAGGGCCCCTCCCCCAGTTCCGCCAGCGTGCTCGCCCTCAGGCAGAAACCCCAGGTCTCGGCGTAGTAGCTCGTCCGGTACGGGATCAGGTCCGGCTGATCCCGCAGGGTGTGCAGGTGAGGACGGAGTTCCTCAAGAGTGAGCGTGGCGGACACCGGAACGCTGTAGCCCACCACGTGGAGGCTGGAGTCCGCGAAGTCGACGACGCGACGGCCTGCGGGATCCTTGATGTAGGCGTCACGAATGTTCCACTCGTTCGGAATCGTCCAGTCCAGCACCTGCGTCCCGGTGGGCACCTCCGAGACCTGGAGCGGCAGGTGCTCGCCGACGACGCGCAGCGTCTCCCGCACGCCGTCGCCGGTGATGCTCCTGCACAGCGGATACAGCCTCGCCACGAGGGCGTGCATCTCCTCGCCGGTCATGGCCTGAGCGTCTCGTCGATCGTGCCGGCCGCCCTCCGCCCGGACAGCCACGCGAGCCGGGTGAAGCGCTCGGCGAAGTCCTCGGCGGTCAGCCCGTGCGCCTGGTAGGCGTCGTACAACTCGACGGCGCCGTCCTTGACCGTCCACCGGGCGGCGTAGCCGGGCAGCGCGGCCCTGATCCTGGAGAAGTCGACGCGGTAGGAACGAGGATCGGCGCCCGTCTCACCGGTGATCACCAGCGTGGCGCCCGGGACCACCTCGATCACGTGCTGCGCGATGTCGGCGACGGTCACGTTGTTCAGCTCGGTGCCGACGTTGAACGCCTTCGCGTGCACGGCCTCGCGTGGGGCGACGAGGGCGGCGGCGAACGCGTCGGCGATGTCGGCCACGTGGACGAGCGGCCGCCACGGCGTGCCGTCCGACAACACGCGCACCTCCCCCGTCAGGAAGGCGTGCCCGACCAGGTTGTTGAGCACGATGTCCATCCTGAGCCGGGGTGAGAACCCGAAGGCCGTGGCGTTGCGCAGGAACACCGGCGTGAAGTCCGGGTCCGCCAGCTCGACCAGGTCCTCCTCCACCCGCACCTTCGACTCCGCGTAGGGCGTCACCGGCCGCAGCGGCGCGTCCTCCGTGAGCAGGTCGTCGCCGCCCGACGCGCCGTACACCGAGCAGGTCGACGCGTACAGGAACCGGCGGACACCGGCGTCCTTGGCCAGCCGGGCCAGGCGGGTCGAGGCGTGATGGTTGATGTCGTAGGTCAGCTCGGGTGCGAGCGCGCCGAGCGGGTCGTTCGACAGGGCGGCGAGGTGGATCACCGCGTCGAAGCCCGCGAGGTGCTCCGGGCGCACGTCGCGCAGATCCACCGCCAGACCCTCGGGGTCCCGCGGGAGCGGGCCGAGCACGCACTCGGCGAACAGTCCCGAGTCGAGGCCGACCACCTCGTGTCCTGCCTCGGCCAGAACGGGGGCCATCACGCTCCCGAGGTAGCCCACATGCCCGGTCAGCAGTACCCGCATCAGTTCTCCAGTCGAAGAGTGAGCTTGTTCACGTGAAAGGCCTCCGCGTAACGGGCCTGGCACTCGATGCCGCGAATGCGCGCCAGTCCGAGGAAGGCCTCCCGGTCAAACCATGATCGATGTCGCTGGGAAGGGTAGTGCCGCTGGAGCAGGCTCACCTTGGACTCCGCGATCTCCGCGTCGAGCGGCTGATACACCGAGGGCCTGCCGAGGTCTCCGTCCCACTTGGCGATCTCGTAGCCGAGCACGAGGTGGTCGCGGAATGCCGTCGGGACCAGCCTGGCCAGGCCCCGATGGTCCTGATGAGCGTCGCCGGCCCATGGCGCGAAGATCAGGTCGGGGTCGGTCTCCGCCCGCAGTTCCTCCACGGCCGCCTTGGCCTCCTCCCAGTGCGCGGGCAGCCGGCCGTCGGGCAGCTTCAGGACCCTGACCCGCAGATCCGCTCCCGGGCAGAAGGCGGCGAGGGCGGCGCGCTCCTCGTCCTCCCGTTCCGTGCCGCCGCCCGACAGCACCAGAGCGTCGACCCGGATGCCGGGATGGGCGGAGCAGAGGGTCAGCAGGCTGCCGCCGGCGCCGATCGGAAGGTCGTCGCAGTGCGCGCCCAGCGCGGCGACCCGGGTCACGGACGAGGCCGTGCGCAGGCCGATCATTGGTGCTCCCACAGCGCCCACGGGCGGTTTCCACGGGAGTACGCCTCGTCCAGGGCGAGGCGCTCCTTGACCGTGTCGGTCGGCCGCCAGTATCCCCGATAGGGGTAGGCGAGCAGCCGGCCTCGCTTGGCCAGCTGCACGCAGCCGTCGCCCACCAGGTCGCCGTTCTCCGGGATGTGGTCGAAGATCTCCTGCCGCAGGACGAAGTAGCCGCCGTTGACCCACAGTGGCATCTGACTGACCGGGGTGATGCCGCCGACCTTGCCGTCCTCGCCCATGTCGATGCAGTGGAACGTTTCGGCGGGTGGCACCACCATCATGGACGCCCCGGCGTCGGCGCGCTCGAACCGCTCGATTATCTGCGGCAGCGGGGCGTCGGTGAGCACGTCGGCGTAGTTGGCCAGGAACATCTCGTCGCCGTCGAGATGATCCCGGACCCGGCGCAGCCGCTCCCCGATCGGTGAGTCGATGCCCGTGGTCACGAAAGAGATGGACCAGTCGGAGATGTCCGTCGAGAGCAGCTCGACCCGGCCGCCGCGTAAGACGAAGTCGTTCGAGGTGGTTTCCTGATAGTTCAGGAAGAATTCCTTGATGTGGTGGGCGCCGAACCCGAGACACAGGATGAACTCCGTATGTCCGAAATGGGCGTAGTAGCGCATCACATGCCAGATGAGCGGACGGGGACCCACGAGTTGCATCGGCTTAGGGACGTCACCGGGGGTGCCGCTGCGCATCCGCGTGCCGTACCCGCCGCAGAAAAGCACGACCTTCACGAGACGATCTCCAAGGTTGGGATGGGGAAGACCAGCTTTCCTCCCCATTCATGGACATAGGACAGCTGCTCGGTGAGCTCGGCCCGCAGGTTCCACGGCAGAACCAGCACGTAGTCCGGGCGGTCTGCGGCGATCCGCTCCGGGGGCAGAATGGGGATCCTGGCGCCCGGAGTGAATTTGCCGTGCTTGTAGGGGTTCCTGTCGACGGTGTAGGCCAGCAGGTCGGGCCGGATGCCGCAGTGGTTCAGCAGCGTGTTGCCCTTGCCCGGCGCGCCGTACCCGACGACCGTCCTGCCCGCGTCGGCGGCGTCGATCAGGAAGCGCAGCAGGTCGCGCCTGACGCGCGCCACCCGATCGGCGAACTGGGTGTAGCCGGACAGTTCGAGCAGTCCCGCGGCCTTCTCCATGGCCATGACGTCCGCCACCCGGGAGCTCGGACGACCCGAGGGGCGCGCCCACAGCCGGATGGATCCTCCGTGCGTGGGAAGCAACTCGACGTCGACGAGGGCGAGCCCGCCGGCGGCCAGCGCCCGCTGGGCGGACGCGACCGTGTAGTACTGGAAGTGCTCGTGGTAGATGGTGTCGTACTGGTTCAACTCGATGAGGGTGAGCAGATGCTGCACCTCGATCGAGACCCAGCCGTCGTCGGCCACCAGGGCGCGCAGTCCCTCGGTGAACCCGACGATGTCGGGGATGTGCGCGTAGACGTTGTTGGCCACCACCAGGTCGGCGGGACCGTGCTCGGCGCGGACCGCGGCGCCCGTCTCCGGGGTGAGGAACGCGGTCAGGGTGGGCACGCCCTTGTCGCGCGCGGCCTGCCCCACGTTGGCCGACGGCTCGATGCCCAGGCACCGCACCCCCCGCTCGACCACGTGGCCCAGCAGGTAGCCGTCGTTGCTGGCGACCTCGACGACGAAAGAGGGATTGATGCGTTCCATCGCGCCTGCGACGAACCCTCGCGCGTGCTCCACCCAGGAGGTGGAGTACGACGAGAAGTAGGCGTACTCGGTGAAGGTCTCCTCAGGTGTGATGAGGGGCGGGATCTGGGCGAGCCAGCAGCCGGTGCACACCTGGAGATGCAACGGGTAGGTGACCTCGGGCGCCGCCAGTCGCTCGGCACTGAGAAACAGCTCGCAGGGCGGCGTCGCTCCCAGGTCGATCACACCCACGAGACTGGTCGAGCCGCACAGCCGGCACTTCGTCATCATGCTCCCCGAATCGGTCGCTCGACTGAGGTAGGCCCTTCAAAGACGCGTCAGATGCGGATGTGGTTTGCTGTCCCCCCGCCCCTCGACCCACCAGCGGTAATTCGGCTCATTCGTGGCCTGCGTTACAAGAGGCTCATGACGTGGCAGGCTGCCCCTCATGGATTCCCTCAGCATTCCGGGCGCCTGGGTCCACACACCCCAGATCCATGCGGATCCGCGCGGTTCGTTCCTCGAGGCGTTCCGGGCGGCCGATTTGGTCGCGGCCACCGGTCACCGGCTGGAACTCGCCCAAATGAACTGCTCCGTCTCCACCAGGGGAGTGCTGCGCGGAATCCACTTCGCCGACGTCCCGCCCGGCCAGGCGAAATATGTCACGTGCGTTTCGGGTGCGATCCTCGATGTGGTCGTCGACCTGCGGATCGGCTCGCCCACCTTTCTGAAGTGGGACAGTGTGCGCCTGGACGAAGAATCCAGGCGCGGTCTGTACATCGCCGAGGGCCTGGGGCACGCGTTTCTCGCGCTCAGCGAACGGGCCACGGTCGTATATCTGTGCTCACAGCCGTACGCACCCTCCCGTGAGCACGGTGTGCACGCTCTCGACCCCTCCATCGGCGTCGAGTGGCCGGTGGAGGGCGCACCGATCCTGTCGGAGCGCGACGCCGCCGCGCCCACGGTGAAGGAACTCATGGAAGCCGGGGCCCTGCCCGTCTACTCCGAATGTCAGGCCTTCTACGCCTCCTTGAAATAGGGCCAGGCCGCGTGCAGGGCGTCGCGCCAGTCCCTGATGGGGGCGATGCCGGCGCAGGCCCACCTGCCGTGCCCGAGGACGCTGTTGGCCGGTCGTCGGGCCGGTCTGGGGTATTCGGCGGCCGTGACGGGCCTGACCCGATCCGGATCCGCGCCTGCCAGCTCGAAGACCTCCCGTGCCAGGCCGTACCAACTGGTGCTCCCGCGGCTGGTGGCGTGATAGATCCCCGGTGAGGCGCCCGCCGCCACCAGGCGGAACAACTGCGCGGCCAGGTCGGCCGTCCAGGTGGGCTGACCGACCTGGTCCGCCACGACCGAGACGGCGCCCTCGCCCGCCGCGAGCCTCGTCATCGTCCTGACGAAGTTCGGCCCGCCGCTCCCATAGAGCCATGCCGTCCGCACGACCGTCCCGCCGTTGCCGAGCGCCGCACGCTCCCCGGCGAGCTTGGTCCGCCCATAGGCGCTGACCGGCGCCGGCTCCGCGTCCTCGGCGTACGGCTCGGGCGCCGTGCCGTCGAAGACGTAGTCCGTGGAGAGCTGCACGAGCCGCTCCCGGCACACCGCCGCCAGATTGCGGACCGCGTGGCCGTTGACCGCGAGGGCCTCCTCCTCGCGGGTCTCGGCGTCGTCCACGGCCGTCCAGCCCGCGCAGTTGACGACCACGTCGGGGGCCGCGTCGCGTACGGCGGCCGCCACCGCGCTCGCGTCCCTGACGTCGAGATCGAGCCGCGTCAGCGCGACGACGTCCTCGCCCTCCTCTCGCAGCAGCGCCACCAGATCCGTGCCGAGCAGCCCGCCGGCGCCGGTCACCAGCCATCTCATGGGTCCTCCCGGGGGACGATCAGGTCGGTCAGCGTCGCGCGGTGGTCCGTCCCCGGCAGGGGCAGCGTCATGAAGGCGTCCACGGCGATGCGCCGGTCGGCCAGCACGTGGTCGATGGCCACCTTGGGGATGAACCACGGCTGTCCGAGGTACGGCCAGGTCGGGGCGAGCCCCTTGCCGGTCGCGTCGGCCGCGTCCCGGTAGCCGGTCGCGATCAGCTCTCGCAGGACCGTGTGGTCGAGCGTGGAATTGAAGTCACCGGCCAGAACGCGAAGCGTGCCGTCCTCGGCCGCCGGAAGCGCGCGGATGCTGGACGCCCAGCAGCCCGCCCGCCAGCCCTGTGACGGCGCGCAGGCGTGGACGGCCACCACGCTCAACCGGCCGCCGTGCGGAAGGGCGAGCCTGGCCGGGACCTGCCGGGGCCATCCGAACGGCGAACCGTCGGCTTCGAGCGGATAACGGGCGAAGACACCGCTGCCCATCGCGTCCGGGGCCGCCTCGCTCACCTCGAAGGGCAGCAGCCGCTTGAGACCGGCCGCGACGAGGCGGTCGCGCATCGGCTCCGTCAGCTCCAGCATGACCAGCACGTCCGGCCGGTGCCGCCGCACCGCGTCCAGGAGCGCGCCGACGGGCACGCTGCCATGGAGGAGATTGGCCGACAGCACCCGCAGCCGTTGCCCTTCGGCGATCCGGGCGGGGCAGTCCGGCAGGGCACGCGGAAGGACGGCGGCCCCGAGGGCGCCGCTCACCACCGCGGCCGCCAGGGCCGCGCGCCAGCGGCGCAGGGCGACCGCCACGGCGAGCGGCAGCAATGACGCCCCGGCGACGTACGGGGTGAAGGACACCAACTGTGACCACCGGAACTTGGGTTCCCAGCCGGTCAGGCGCAGCACCGACCACCCGGCGAACGGAATCAGGGCCAGCCACGGCGCGAGCGGCGCCCAGCGTCCTCGCGGCCTGTCCGCCGCGAGGGTCTTCGACTCCGCCACAGCGGACTCCACCACGCTCTACCGCCCGGTCCGGCGTGACGCGTCCCGGTGTGACGGCTTCCACCATGACGGATTGTCCTTGTACCACTGGACGGTCTCCGCCAGGCCCTCGTCGAAGCCCACCTCCGGCGCGTAGCCGAGGTTCCGGAGCTTGCCGTCGTCAAGGGAGTAGCGGCGATCATGTCCCTTGCGGTCCGCCACCCACCGAATCCGGTCCTGCGGCAGATCGAGAGCCTCCAGGAGGCGCGTGGTCAGCTCGAGGTTGGTGAGCTCCGCCGTCCCGGCGATGTGGTAGATCTCGCCGGGACGGCCGATCTCGGCCACCCGCTGGATGCCGCGGCAGTGGTCCGCCACGTGGATCCAGTCACGCACGTTGCCGCCGTCGCCGTACAGCGGGACGGTGCCCCCCTGGATCAAGGTCGTGATGAACAGTGGAATGATCTTCTCTGGATACTGGTAGGGGCCGTAGTTGTTGCCGCACCTGGTGATCGACACGGGCAACCCGTGGGTGATCGCATAGGAGCGGGCGATCAGATCGCCGCCCGCCTTTGACGCCGCGTACGGCGAGCGGGGCGCCAGCGGAGCGCCCTCGTCCCACG
Source organism: Microbispora sitophila (assembly GCF_014892245.1). Classification (NCBI taxonomy): domain Bacteria; kingdom Bacillati; phylum Actinomycetota; class Actinomycetes; order Streptosporangiales; family Streptosporangiaceae; genus Microbispora; species Microbispora sitophila. The sequence continues at coordinate 222,700 of NZ_JADBGC010000013.1, forward strand.
AGCCGGTCTCGATCGAGCCGTACACCTCGTCCGTCGAGACATGCACCACGCGGCGGACGCCCGCCGCGACGCACGCGTCCATGAGCGTCTGCGTGCCCAATACGTTCGTCCGGACGAAGTCCGCCGCCTTTTCGATGGAGCGATCCACGTGCGACTCGGCCGCGAAGTGGATCACGACGTCGTGCCCGGGAACCACGTCGGCCAGCAGTGCGCCGTCGCACACATCGCCCTGGACGAAGTCGTAACGCCCCTCGACAGGGGCGAGGTTGGCCAGGTTGCCCGCGTAGGTGAGCTTGTCGAGAACGGTGACGGACGCTCCGTGGAAGGCCGGATAGCCACCGGTCAATACGGTGCGAACATAATGCGAACCGATAAACCCGGCACCGCCGGTAACGAGGAGTTTCACGAGACGATCAACACCCGTCCTGATGTCGTGTACTGAAAACTCGGCAAAACCGATGCGACCCTGTTATCACTCTGGTAACAATGTCCCGCGGTAGTACCCATAGAACCATCAAACCGGACGAATGCGCGATCATCACGCGGGACGGAGTTCCACCATGGTCCATTCGGTCAGGGGTCGCGGCAATAGGGAGAGTGGCTTACGCCGGGGCCGCCGGGTCAACGCGGCCTTCGCGTTGCCCTTGCTGCTGGTCGTGGTGGCCGTTCCCGCTGTCTGGTTGGTGGCACGAGAGGGGGATGCCGGGAAAGAGCCGCACTCGGCGGCGACTCCCGCGCCCGTGGCGACGCCCAAGCTGCGGGAGGTCAGCTTCTGGACACCGGCCACGAAGCCCGAGGTCCCTGTACACGCCGATCATGCGCCGGTCGAGCTCGGCTCACGGTTCACCGTGACAGAGGATGGGTGGATCACCGGCGTCCGCTTCTACAAGGCGAGGGGCGAGAAGGGCAGGCACAGCGGCAGCCTCTGGGACGCCGACGGCAGGAGGCTCGCCACCGCCGCCTTCGTCAAGGAAACCCCGAGCGGCTGGCAGGAGGTCCGGTTCGGCTCTCCCGTCCAGGTCCGGGCACACGAGACGTACACGGTCTCCTATCACAGCGAGCACGGCACCTACGTGGCCAGACCCCTCGGCCGTGGCAAGGCGCCGCGATCGGGCCCGCTGACCGCGGTGCCGAGAAAGACCGGCGTCTACCGGTACGGCGACGGCGGGTTCCCCCGCGAGTCGAACCCGCGGAACTACCACTACTACGTGGACCCGATCTACCGCTGGTGGTGGCGGCCGCGGCCGTCCCACCCGACGACGCTCCCCTCGGCGGCCCCCTCACCGGCGGCCACCCGGTCCCCCGCGCAGTCTCCCGTCCAGACTCCTGTTCAGTCTCCTACGTTGTCTCCCGGGCAGACCGCCGGGCCGACGCGCGTTCCGACACCATCGCAGTCGGCGACCCTGTCGATCAGTCCCTCCGCCGAGATGCCCACCCCCACTCCCACACCCACGAGGACGCGGCACACCCCGACGCCCACGCCCACGGAGGCGGTGGAGAGCCCGGCGCCGACGCCGACGGTCACGAGGAGTCCGGCGACTCCCGTGCCCAGCCGGTCCGAGACCACCACGGCCCCGGACACGGGCGGGACGGCGTGCCCCGGCTATCCCACCCCGGCGTGCACCGGCGTGCCCAAAGGCACACGGCTGAAGACGCTCCAACCCGACTTCTACGGCGCCTACCGCGTGACCAAGGACGGGACGGTGCTGGACGGGGTGCACATCCCCGGCACGCTTTTGATCACCGCCCAGAACGTGACGGTACGCAACAGCCAGATCGACGGCGATGTGAAGAACGACTACGACGGCAAGATCTACCCCTTCACCATCAGCGACTCCACCGTCGGCCCGGAAAACGGCTGCAACCAGAGCGTCGGAATCTGGAGCGCCCAATTCACCGCCACCCGCGTCCACGTCCGCAACCACAGCGACGGCTTCAGCGTCTCCGGCGACAACGTCGTCATCCGCGACTCCTACGTCCTGCTCTGCTCACGCCCCGGCGACCACTCCGACGGCATCCAGACCGTCGGCGCCGGCCACACCCTCGTCTTCGACCACAACACCGTCGACCAGCGCTACGCACCCCAGCACACCGCACCGGTCTTCCTCGTCGACCCCAACACCGGCGTCCAGGTCACCGACAACCTGCTCATCGGCGGCACCTACACCATCAGAGTCAGAGCCGCCTCCGGCGCCGTCGTCCGCGACAACGCCGTCGTCAACCAAGCGTGGGACTACGGCCCCTCCGACTCCGACTGCCCCAAGACGACCTGGACGGGTAACAGGCTGGTCACCATCGACGATGAGTACAACGTGACCTCCACCGTGAAGAACCTTCCCTGTCAGGGGTGAGCGAGGCAGCGCCCGCGGTGGAGGGGACGCCATGACCGAATCGTCGGGCGGTCCCGCGAACCTGGCCCCTCTGGGACGACAGGCGATGGCGCGACCAGGCAAGGATCTGAGGGACACGACCTAGGGAGCCGCATGACAACGGTGTTCACGGGCAGCAGTCTGAATGACGACGATCGGCGTGACCTCGTCTACCGAGGAGACGTGTTCGTCTATTCGGCCACCTCGGCCTCGGCCGAGCTGGTGCTGTTCGCCCGCGAGTTGATCGAGGAGGCCTTCGGCGGGCTCGATCCTGAGACCGCGCAGCACGAGATGGACGTCGAGCGCTTCGCCGGGCTGCTCGCCGACCTCAAACCGCGGTTCATCCACCATCCGCAGTGCAAGAAACTGCTGCCGCTCATCCTGGAAGAGGTGGGCTGCTCGTTGGACAAGACCTACTTCGACGTTCCGCGGTTGCGGACGTCCACCTCCCACGACTACCTGACCTCCGGCATCTCCTACGCTTTCCACCCGCATCGCGACTGCTGGTACTCGGCGCCCTTCAACCAGATCAACTGGTGGATGCCGATCTATCCGGTGGTGCCGGAGAACGTCATGGCCTTTCACACCCGCTACTTCGACCAGCCCGTCGCCAACGGCAGTACCCGCTACGACTACGCGAAATGGAACGCTACAAGCAGGCATACGGCCGCCCGGCACATCCACAGCGACTCCCGCGAGCAGCCCAAACCCGAGGAAGAGGTGGAGCTCGACCCTCAGGTGCGGATCGTGCCGGAGGCAGGCGGCTTCATGCTCTTCTCCGGCGCCCACCTGCATTCCACGGTGCCCAACACCTCGGGCCGCACCCGATTCAGCATCGACTTCCGCACGGTGCACATCGACGACGTGCGGGCGCGCCGGGGCGCGGTCAACGTGGACGCGGCGTGCACCGGCACGACGCTGCGGGATTTCAGGCGCTGTGCCGACCTCGCCCCCATGCCCGAGGAGCTGGCTCTGGAGTACGAGGCCGAGGCCCTGACCCGGGCGCGCCAGGCATCGGAACCGCTCAGGAGCTGATCTGAACCTTGCTGTGGTCCCCCAGCACCAGACGATGAGCCTTCGGGGTGTCGGGTGCTGGGGTGACCTCGACGTCGTGCCCGATCAGTGACGCCTCGATCCGGCGGACCCCCTCGATGGACGCGCGGGACAGCACGATCGAATACTCGATCTCGCTCCCGCTCACCACGCAGTCGGCGCCGATCGAGGTGAACGGGCCGACGTACGAACCGCTGATGACGGTCCCGGCGCCGATGACCACCGGGCCGACGATACGGGAGCGGCGCACCGAGGCGCCGGCCTCCACCACGACCCGGCCGATGAGCTCGCAGTCCTCGACGTCACCCTCGATCCGGGGCTCCAGGGACTCGAGCACGAGCCGGTTCACCTCAAGCATGTCGGTGACGTTCCCGGTGTCCTTCCAGTAGCCCGAGATGATTGACGGCTCGACGTCGTGGCCCGCGTCGATGAGCCACTGGATTGCGTCGGTGATCTCCAATTCCCCCCGCCAGGACGGCTTGAGCTCCGCCACCGCCGCGTGCACGGCCGGGGTGAAGAGGTAGACCCCCGCCAGGGCCAGGTCGCTCTTCGGCTCGCGCGGCTTCTCCTCCAGGCGCACGACCCGGCCGTCCGCGTCCAGTTCCGCGACGCCGAACTGGCGGGGGTCGCTCACCCGGGTCAGCATGATCTGCGCGCTGGGCCGCCGCGTGCGGAAGCGTTCGACCAGGCTCTCGATGCCGCCCACGATGAAGTTGTCGCCCAGGTACATGACGAAGTCGTCGTCGCCGAGGTAGTCGCGGGCGATCAGCACGGCGTGCGCCAGCCCCAGCGGCGCCTCCTGCCGGAGGTAGTCGGCCTGCAGGCCGAACCGGGACCCGTCGCCCACCGCCGCCTCGATCTCGTCCTGGGTGTCTCCCACGACGATGCCGACCTCGCTGATGCCGGCGGCCGCGATCGACTCCAGGCCGTAGAACAGGACGGGTTTGTTGGCCACCGGGACCAGTTGCTTGGCCCGGGTGTGGGTGATGGGCCGCAACCGGGTGCCGGACCCGCCGGCGAGCACGAGGGCCTTCATGTCAGTAGGCCCCCCTGCCGCCGGTGACCGCGGACCACGTCTTCCACAGGATCTGCAGGTCCAGCATGAGCGACCAGTTGTCCACGTACCGCAGGTCGAGCCGGACCGACTCCTCCCAGGACAGGTCCGATCTGCCGCTCACCTGCCACAGTCCGGTCATGCCCGGCCGTACGACCAGGCGGCGGTGCACGTCCGTGCCGTACCGCTCGACTTCGGCGGGCAGCGGCGGGCGCGGCCCCACGAGCGACATCTCCCCCCGCAGCACGTTGAGGAGCTGGGGCAACTCGTCCAGCGAGTAGCGGCGCAGCAGATGGCCCACGCGGGTGATCCGTGGATCGTTCCGAATTTTGAACAAGAGGCCGTCCGATTCGTTGGACGCGGCCAGGACCGGCTTGAGCCGCTCCGCGTCCACGACCATCGTGCGGAACTTGAGCATGTGGAACTCGCGGCCGTACCTGCCGATCCTGGTCTGCCGGAACAGTGCGGGGCCGGGACTGGTGGCGCGGACGACCGCCGCGATGGCGAGCATCGGGATGACCAGGACCAGAAGGAACGCGCCCGCCACGATCCTGTCGAAGGCGTTCTTGACGAGGCGCCGGGAGCCCTGGAGGTCGGGGTGCTCGACGTGCAGCAGCGGCATCCCCGCGACCGGGCGGACGCTGATGCGCGGCCCCGCGACGTCCATCAGCGCCGGGGCGACGAACAGGTCGGTCCCCCGCGACTCGATCCCCCAGGCGAGGCGGCGCAGGGCGGCGCCGTGGAGTTCGGGACACGCGAGGACCGCGACCGCCTCGGCGTCGACCTTGTCGACCACGGCGGGCACGTCCCTGAAGTCCCCGAGCACGGGCACGCCGTCGACGTCGGAGCGTTGCCTCCGGTACTGCGCGCTCGGCAGGCAGGCCGCCACCACCCGCATGCCGTGGTACGGCTGCCGCCTGAGCTGCAGCACCAGTTCGTGGATGGACTGCCGGTGCCCCACGGCCACGATCGGCCGCATGTGATGTCCCTTGGAGCGCAGGCGGTGCAGCCGTTTGCGCATGCGGTGCCGGAACAGCAGCGTCAGCACGGTGGCGAGCGGCAGCATCGCCATGACATAGCTGCGCGCCACGTTGGTCTGGGTGAGGTACGCCCCGATCGCGACGGCCGCGACGAGCCCCAGCCCCGCCTGGGTGACCGAGCGGAACTCCTCCGTGCCCTCGCCGTAGGCGCGTCTGCGGTAGCCGCCGGCGACGCCCACGACCGCCGGCCAGAAGATCGCCAGAGTCACGCCGAACGCGATGTCGTACACCGGGATGAAGGCGCCGAACCACAGCCGGGTCAGCTCGACGCAGGCGAGGGCGAGAACCGCGCAGAGCAGGTCTCCCACCAGGAGGATTCTCGAATAGGAACGCGTCGGCACGCCCATCGGCAGCCGTACATGGACTTCATGGGGAAAAGACCCCGATTCCGCCAACTCCGCCTGCGATTCCATCTCACCGCGCCTAGGTAGCCGGACCGTCCAGGTGATTGACGCCCCTCAGGTCACAATGGTTGACCCACGCCTCAGTCAATTTGGGGCGCGCCCGCACGAAGATGATGTTAGACAGCGACCGCCCGGTAGGGAACGTACGCCTCCTGTCCACAATTGGTCGCAATGAGCCCACCTGAAGGACTTGACGGGAACGGTCCAAGATGCCGCCCCCGACCACCATCAGGTCATATACCAGTATTATTCACTCGATCGTAAGGGTTAAGCCAGACCTTCTCCGCCACTCCCACGGGGAGTATTGCCATATTCGTGCTTTTATGTCACCGATGCGCCGAAAACTCCCTTTGGTCGAATCGACTCTGAAATCGCACTCGACATTGCCGGTGCCGTCAATGACGTGGATTAGGGCGGGCGGACGCGGAGAGCGCGTGCGACCCGAGGGTGGCCGCCGAGGACGGAGGAGCCGACGTCGAGCGCTTCCGACGCCGACCTGCACGCGGTGGACTTCTAGTCGTATTCCAGGTCCGGTAACGGGGACGGCGGCTCCGGGCTGCGCCACACGACGACGTAGTCGGAACGCGCGCTCGCGACCGCCGTGCTCAGCCGGTCGAGGTCGAAGTCCGGCAGGTAGCGCAACCGGGCCAGGAAGCTCGCGTCGGTCGCCGAGTGCGGAACGACGCAGCCCTCGCCCTCACGGTCCAGCAGGACGATGAAGACGTCCTCCGGCTGGCCGGGAGGATCCTGGTCGGCATGGGCGCCGACGCGGACCTCGACCACGTCCTCCCAAGCGAGGGCCTCGACGCTGCCGTCGGCGTAGTGACGTGTCACGCCTTCTTCGGTGACGTACACATAGGTGTCCGGCACTGGGTTGCCGTGCATGGCCGCGATTGTGACGACTTGAAGCGGCGGCGTGCAAGAGAATCCGCAACCAAGAGAAACCCTGAAAGGCAATCCGCGCCCAAGACAGAACGTGCGAGACGAATCGCCCGGATCTCCTGCGGGTCAGGGGTGCCGCCACCGCAGATGCTCGCGCACCGCGTGGACGGCGGCGTCCGCCGGCCCCTCGGCGATGACGCGCAGCAGCGCGGCGTGCTCCGCCGCGAGCTCATGAGGATCCTCGTACGCGTGCCTGAGCCCGACCAGCCCGAGCCGCGTCTCGGCCGCGAGCGTGGCGTACAGGCGCTCCAGGCGGGGGCTGCCGGCCGCGGCGACGAGCGCCTCGTGCAGCGCCATGTGCTCGGCCACCACGGCCGCCCAGGGCGCGCCCGGCGGCAGGGCGGACAGGCGGTCCAGCGCCTCCTCCGCCGCCGTCACCCGGCGTCCCGCGACGGCCTGCGCCATCAGTTCCTCCAGCGGCCCGCGCACGTACATGAGGTCGGCCAGGTCGGCGGAGGTGATCACCGGGACGTACGCGCTGCGGTTGCGCTCGCGCCGCAGCAGTCCTTCGTGGACGAGCAGCGCCAGCGCCTCCCGCACGGTGGGGCGAGCCACGCCGTACCGGGCGGACAGCTCCTGCTCGGGCAGCGCGGCTCCCGGCTCGATGTCCCCGGACAGCACCCGCTCGCGCAGCGCGGCGGCGAGCGCCTCGACGGTGGAGACGGGCCTCAGCGTGGTCACGGTGCCGAGCCTAGTGGCGGCTTCCAGCCGCCGCTTTCGGCGTCTCGGGTGCGGAGGAGTCCGGCGTGCGCGCCCTGGCGGGCAGCGCCACCACGACCAGCCCCAGGGCGAGCAGCACCAGACCGGCCCACGAGACGAGGGACAGGTGCTCGCGCAACGCCACGACGCCCAGCAGGGCCGCGACGGCCGGCTCCGCCAGCGCGAGCGTGGCCGCCGTGGCGACGGGGGTCGTCCGCAGGCCCCGGCCGTACAGGAGGTAGGCCAGCCCGGTCGTGGCGCAGCCCAGGTAGAGCGCGGTCAGCAGGCCGCCCGGCCGCGCGAGCCAGCCCGGTCCGGTCAGCACGAGGACCGGCAGCATGAGCACCGCCGCGCCGCCGAACAGAACGCCCATGACGATCCCCGACTCCATGCCCCTGCCGATGGCCCGGGCCGCCACGACCGCGTAGAAGGCGTACAGGAGCCCGCCGAGGAGGGCGAGCGCGACGCCCCCCGCGTCCGCGCCACCGTTTCCCCCTCCTCCGCCGGTTCCCCCGCCGGTGACGAGCACCGCGCATCCGGCGACGGCGGCGGCCGTGGCCAGCGCCCAGCGCCCGCTCGGCCGCTCGTGTCCGACGATCCAGGACAGGATCCCGGTGAAGACCGGGCCGCTGCCGATGGCCACCACCGTGCCGATCGCCACGCCCGTCCTGCCGACCGCGGCGAAGAAGCACAGCTGGTAGGCCGCGACGGCGGCGGCGCCCAGGACCAGTGCCCAGCGCGTCGGAACGTTCCCATGGGAGGCGCGGCGGGTCCGGCAGTGCGTGACCAGCGCCAACGCGCCCAGCAGGGCCCCGCCGAGCACGAGGCGGGCCGCGGCCAGCGAGACGGAGCCGGCGGCGGCGAGGGTGCCCACGGTGCCCGCGGTCCCCCACAGGACGGCCGCCGCGACGACCGCGAGCGGGCCCGATCTGGAGTTCATGGAAGGATTGTCTGACAACTAGACAACCATAGGCAAGAGCTTTCTTCCGGAACGTCGAGACTGTCCTGATATGGGGCTGTGGCCCAAGTCGTTAGGAACGATCCCTGGTGGCCCAGCTTACGGATTGCTATGGTTTCGCCACTGTTAACACATGTGTAACCGACGGGCAGGTCTGATGGCTGGTCGGAAACGGTCCATCCGCTTCAAGATATTCGCGATCCTGCTGGTGCCTGTGACCGCCCTGGTGGTGATCTGGGGGTTCGCCGCCACCCTGACCATCGAGCAGGGGCAGCAGCTCCTGCGCATTCAGAAGGTCTACGACAACATCGTCTATCCCGTCAGTGAGGCCATCAACGAGCTGCAGAGCGAGCGGTTCGTGTCGGTGAGCTACCTCGCCTGGCGCACCTCGACGCTGCGTACCGACCTCCAGGTGCAACGCCGCAAGACCGACGCCACCGCGGTCCTGCTGACCCGCCTGTCGGAGCAGGCCCGGAACGAGACGCCTCCCGCCATGTGGGACCGGGTCCAGGACCTGATCAGGCAGATGGACCGGCTCGACGTCCTGCGCGGCCAGGTCGACGACCAGCGGCTCACCCGCCTCGACGTGATCGAGGAGTACAGCGCGGTCGTCGAGACCGCCCACCAGGTCTACGACCGGCTGATGATCTCCCCGGACATCGACATCATCGAGCAGACCAAGGCGCTCATCCTGATCACCCGCAGCCGCGAGCTGGTGAGCCAGCAGTCCGCGCTCGTGCTGGGCGCGCAGGCGTCCGGGCGGATGACGCAGGACGAGCGGGACGCCTTCTCCGGGATGGTCGGCAAGCGCCGCCTGCTCTACCAGCTCGGCACGAGTCAGCTCGACGCCGGCCTGCTCAAGCAGTACGGCACGCTGAACTCCACCCCGGTCTACACGGCGTTCGTCTCCCTCGAGGACGACGTGATCGCCAGGGTGCGGCCGGGCCAGCCGCTCCCGCCGGAGGCGATCGCCTGGCCGACGACGGCCCAGGCCCTGACCCGCCAGCTCACCGAGACGACCAACGCGGCCGCCGACGCCACCGCCGCCCGCGCCGTGCCACTGGCCCAGGGCGTGCTCTGGAACATCGGCGTCGTCGGCGCGCTCGGCCTGGCGGCCGTGCTCGCGACCGCGTTCATCTCCTTCCGGTTCGCCCGTACGGTGACCGGCGAGCTGAGCACCCTGCACCGCGCCGCGGCCGACCTGGCCGGGCGGCGGCTGCCCGACCTCGTACGGCGGCTGCGGCGCGGCGAGGACGTCGACGTGGCGGCGGAGACGCCGCCGGTGGCCCAGGCCAGCGACACCGTCGAGATCGAGAACGTCGGTCGCGCCTTCACCTCGGTGCAGCACACCGCGATCGAGGCGGCCGTCGGCCAGGCCGAGCTGCGCAAGGGCGTCAACAAGGTCTTCCTGAACCTGGCCCGGCGCAGCCAGTCGCTGCTGCAGCGCCAGCTCGGCATGCTGGACGGCCTGGAGAAGGAGATCACCGACCCCGACCTGCTGGAACGGCTGTTCGGCGTCGACCACCTCACCACCCGCATGCGCCGCCACGCGGAGGGCCTGATCATCCTGTCCGGCGCCGTGCCCGGCCGCGGCTGGCGCAACCCGGTCCGGCTGTACGACGTGGCCCGCGCCGCCACCGAGGAGGTGGAGGACTACCTGCGGGTGGACGTGAACATGCCGCACGGGTACTCGCTCGTGGGCAGCAGCGTCACCGACGTCGTCCACCTGCTCGCCGAGCTGATCGAGAACGCCACGGTCTTCTCCCCGCCGCAGACCCGCGTGCTGGTCAGGGGGGAGATGGTCGCCCGGGGCTTCGCCATCGAGGTCGAGGACCGCGGGCTCGGCATCCCCCCGGAGGAGCTGGCGCACCTCAACGCGCGGCTCGCCGACCCGCCGGAGTTCGACCTGGCCGACAGCGACAGGCTCGGGCTGTTCGTGGTCGGGCTGCTGGCCCGGCGGCACAACATCCGCGTCTCCCTGCGCACCTCGCCGTACGGCGGGACGAGCGCCGTGCTCCTGCTCCCGCAGGAGATCGTGGTGGAGAACGAGAACAGGGAACCGGTGGTCGAGCGCCTCGCCCAGCCGGAGACCTCGCCCCCAGCCCTGGCCCTCACGCCGCCCATCGGCGGCGCCGGGGACTCCCTCCCCCGCCGGGTGCGGCAGGCCAACCTGGCACCGCAGCTCAAGGAGGAGCGGGGCGACCTGTTCTCCTCCTTCCAGGCGGGCTGGCAACGCGCTCAGGAGGACTCGTGACCGAGCACGAGGACGGGCCGCTGCTGCGTCCCTACACGCTCACCCGTGGCCGTACGCGCCCGAGCGGGCCGGACTTCGACCTGATGACCATCATCAGGACGGCTCCCGCGGCGTACAGCGGGATCTCCGGGCTGGCCCCCGAGCACTGGCGGATCCTGCAGCTGTGCCGGATCCCCCTTTCCGTGGCCGACCTGGCCTCGGAGCTCGGCCTGTCGCTGAACGTCGTGCGCATCCTGCTGAGCGACCTGCGCGACCAGGGGCTGATCACCGCGCGGCCACAGGCCACGGTCGCCCAGCTGCCCGAGGAACGCATCCTCCGTGAGGTGATCCAGGGACTCCAGGCGCTGTGAGGCGTCAGGAGTCCGCTTCGCAGGACTCGAGAAGCCTCTGCACGTGCCAGCGGGCCGGTGTCGTCAGCTCGTCGACGTACCGGTCCAGCATGGCCGCGCACGCAACCGGGTCGGCGGTCTCGACGGACGGCAGGACCAGGATCTGCTCCTCGCCGTCCAGCACGAGGTCGCCCCGCACGCTGAACGTCCCCTCGGCGACCGCGACGGCGGTCTCGAACACGAGGTCGTGCCCCGGGAGCGCCAGCGCGGCGCCGAGCCGTACGGCGGGCCCGGCCAGGTCGGAGACGGGCTCGACGCGGACGTGGGGGAAGAAGTCGCGGGAGACGGACCGCCCCATCTCGCTGAACCGCGCCGCCGTTCGCATCAACGCTTCCAGGAGTTCGGCGGCACCCTGACTGTTGGCGTCCACCCCCGCAGGGTAGATCACGGAAAGTTGCGGTTTGGCCAAATATTTAGGTTGGACCGGAGATTTCGCCGAAAAGGGCGACCTCAGCGGAAGGCGTAGCACTCCACCTCGGCCCGCCGGCGGGTCAGCCCGCCGCTCACCGACTCCTCGACGCAGGAGCGCTGCGCGGCGCTGAGTTCGAGCACGCCGCACACGCTGACCCCGGAGTACGTGCGGCAGTCGAGGTTCGGGTTGAACGCGCCCACCTTGTACTGCTCGCGCACCTGCGTGCGGCAGCGTTGCCGCGCCTCCGGCGTCTTCGGGTAGCGGCATTGGCCGATGAGGATGTCGTACTGCTTCTGGCTCACCTCCTGCCGCTTCACGCCCCCCTTGGGCGGCACGGGCGCCTGCGGCGGACTCCCGGCCCACGGGCCGGTCCTCGGGTGGCCGCCGGTCCCGGCGGCCACCGAGGCGACCGCGGAGACCGTGCCGAGCATGGTCATCGCAGCGAGCACGGCGACAGCGACGATCTTTCTCATGGCGATCCTCCCGAGCAGGAACGTACCCACGGGCGAACGGCCGCCCCCGGCGCCGCGCCGAGCCCCGCATGGACGGTCGTGACCTTGTGTCATACCGACGTCGACACATTCAATACGAGGAGTAAATACAACATTGCGGAGTGTGATGGAAGACGATCAAGGGTAGGTGTGGCCACGGAACCGACGGGGACGGCGTTCGCGCCATTCACACCCGATTCTTCGGTTCGAAATCCGGTCATTTCCGACACAACGGAGCTTTTACGTGCGATTTGTTCACGCAATCACGACGGGCGCGCTGGTCATCACCGGGCTCACGATCACCGGCGCGGGCGCGACCGCGCTGGCCGACGCGGGCCCGCAGACCACGTCCCGCGCCGTCGTCGACGGCTACCAGGTCGTGACGCTGTCGAACGCGAACGTGCCGAACTTCACCCGGCGCACCGTGTACTGCCCCGCGGGCAAGCGCGCGGTGGGCGGCGGCGGCGAGGCGCAGGGCAACGACGCGGTCCTCGTGGGCAGCTTCCCCACCCCGGACGGCACCGGATGGATCGCACTCGGCCGGCAGAACTACTACAACACCGTCGGTATCAGCGTCTACGCCATCTGCGCCAACGCCTGATCGGATCACGCGAATCGCTTCACCCGGGGGGAACGGGCAGGCCCGCTCCCTCCGGGTGCGCGTCCGCGCCCGTACGGCCACGCGTACGGCGACGACCAGGACCGCCGCGCAGAGCAGGACCGCGAGCAGCACCGCGACGCCGTCGTCGTCGGGCAGGCCCGCACTCCAGCCCAGGAACGGCAGGAAGACGGCGGCGAACGCGGCGGGCGCCGCCACCGTCCCGACACGTCGCGTAGGGCGACCCCGTCGGTTCCGTTCGCCACGGCGACGACATGGCCGCCGGGCACCGCCTGGACGGCGACGGCCAGGGAGGCGGCCGGGCCGCTTCGCTCGCCCAGAGGATCGGGATTCTCGTAGACCCGGTCGAGCCAGCCCTGCCCGCCCCTGGAGATCTCCCAGGCGACCGTCCAGGTCGCTCCCCCGTCCGTGGTCTGCTCGACCCCGAGCCGGCCCGGTATGACCCGATAACAGCGCCTCGGCTCGGCGGGGACGCAGGCCCGGGTCGCCGGAGACGAGGACGGGGACGGCGAATCCTTCCACTCGTGCCAGGACCTCCCGCCGTCCTCGCTGGCGATCGCGGACCGGTCCCGCACCATGACCACGATCTCCCCGTCGCGCACCTCGACCGCCTGGGCGGACGTCGAGGCGGGCACCGCGCTGGTCGCGGTCACGGCGAAGACCGCAGCGGGCAGCACCGCCAACACGCGGGCCCGTGCGACGTCGCGGCGCGCGATCCCGGCCGCGTACGCCGCGAGCAGGGCCGGCAGCGGGGGTGCGACGAGCATGCCGGCGAGGTCGCTGAGCTTGCCGGTGAGCACGCCCGGCCACTGGGGTTTCAGCACCCGGTCGTTGACGATCAGCACGCCGATCGCCGCCACGGTCGCCGGGTGGCCGAGCCAGGCCGCCTGCGGGGCGCTCGGAACCATATCCAGGTGATTGCGGTCGCTCTGAAGACGATCACGCATTCGCCGATCGAAAGCGGCATTTACCCGCATGGCAGTAACTTTTCGGATAAGCCGCCCCGGCTCTGAAACAGGGCGTTTGTCGAACAATCCCCCGGTGCGCCTAGGGGGTGCTGACGGGCGACGGCGCCGGGCTCGCGGCCGGCTCCTTACTGATGAAGGGGGAGGATGTCCCGCCCAGGGCCAGACGCGCCGGCAACCCCGTCGTCCAGCTCTGACGCGCGCGCGCCAGCCCGCTCACCGTCAGCGTCCCGTCGCACGGCCACTCGTCGGCCCGCTCGCCCGACCGGTCCCATACGGCCAGCGGGCCGTCCAGGCGCGCGGTGAGCAGATACTGCAGCGGGGTGCGCGGCAGGAACAGGTCGACGTCGGGCGTCGCGCGCCGTACGGCCCGGGGAAGCACCGGCTCGCGCAGCCGCACCAGCGTGGCTGGCTCGGCACGCTCGACCAGCGCGCGCATGTCGGGCGCGGACAGGTTCGCCACCTCCCGGGCCATCGAGACGTTCCTGACCAGCACGCGTACCGGTCCGGACGCGCCGTCCATACGGGCCAGCGCCTGCTCGGATCTGGCGTCGCAGACGACCTGGTCGGCGAACAGGTCGCGCAGGCCGGCCACTCCCCCGGCCCCGATCGCGGCGACGGCCGCCGTCAGCGCGTCCGCACCCGTGATCGCCTCCCAGCGGAGGGCGGGGCCGCAGGCCGCGCAGCCCGCCGCGACGGATCCGGACCTGCGGACGTCCGGCTCCCGGCTCTCCCGTCCGCAGTCCTCGCACAGGACGACGGAGGGCACCTCGGCCGCGGGCGGCCGGCAGTCGTCGCAGCAGACGAGCGGATACAAGTACCTGCGGCCGGCCCGGTCGAACAGCTCACGCACGCAGGCCGAACAGAGCCCCCGCTCGTTTCGCCGAGCGGCGGGGGAAGCCGAGTTGACCATGGAAGCGGCACTGCCCCCGGCCGGTCGCTCTAATCACAGCCGCCACATGATTCTCAGAAGTGCCCTACCTGCGGTCATGCCGTACGGGGCCCGCTCAGCCGTCCGCGAGGGCGCGCAGGGACGGGCGGAGGGTCTCGGCGATCCGTTCTGGGGACGCGTCGCGCAGGGCCGTGAGGCCGAGCAGCTGATGGGCGATCGTCACGCCCAGCATCGTGCTGACCATCAGGGCGGCCCGTAGTTCGGCGTCGCCGGAGCCGATCGCGTCCGCCAGTTGCGCCACCTGGCCGTCGAGCTTGCCACGCACCTCCTCGGCGGCGTCGGGGTGGGTGAGCATGGAGCGCATCATCGCCAGCGTCGCCTGGGGCAGCGGCCCCATCTTCATGCCGATCCTGCCCAGCAGTTCCTCGACCGGCTCCAGCTCGCCGTCCAGCGGCGGGATCGACGGGATCCGCACGGCCTGCTCGAACAGCTCCTGCTTCGACCCGAAGTACTGCATGACCAGGGCCGGATCGACCTCCGCGGCCGCCGCTACGGCCCGGATCGTCGTGCGCTGGAAGCCACGCTCGGCGAAGATCGCCCGCGCCGCGGACAGGATGCGCTCCTCGGTGCGGCGCCGGCGCTCTGCCCGGCTCGTCGGCGTCCCCTCCACGTGACGACTCTACCGGCGTTGACCACATCGCCCCGTTCGCTCTACAGTCGTTGAGTCAACAATCGTTGAGCGAAAGCGTTTTTCGAGTGATTGGAGCGAACGCATGCAGCTCACCCCGCGCGAGGTCCTGGCCCGCTATCACCGGGCGATGGTCGACAGGTCGGCCGACGACCTCGCCGACCTCTACGCCGCCGATGCCCTGCACACGTTCCCGTTCCGGGCGCCGCTGTTCCCCGCCCGCCTGGAGGGACGGGAGGAGATCCGCGCCCTCTACCGCGCGACGTGGGGCGCGAGCCCCGTACGGCTCGCCGAGATCC
The DNA here is from genome assembly GCF_014892245.1 of Microbispora sitophila. Lineage (NCBI taxonomy): Bacteria > Bacillati > Actinomycetota > Actinomycetes > Streptosporangiales > Streptosporangiaceae > Microbispora > Microbispora sitophila. Next base: position 238,228 of record NZ_JADBGC010000013.1, read on the forward strand.
ACGACGTCGTCGTCCACGACGCGGCCGATCCCGAGGTCGTCACCGGGGAGTGGGAGGGCACCGGCACGGTCGAACCGGACGGCCGGCCGTTCCGGGCCACGGGCCTGCTGACCCTGCGCGTACGGAACGGCGAGATCGTGGAGACGCGCGACTACATGGACGTGTTCGGCACCTACCTTGCGATGGGCCGGCTGAAGGACGTCGTGGCCGCCGCGGAGAACGGCGCCGCGGAGAACGCCGCCGGGGAGAACGCCGCCGCCACGGCCTGATCGGGATCGCGCGCCTGCCCGCGGGCGCGGTCACAGTGACTCCTCCGCTCCCTGAAGGGAGCGGCTTCTCGCTAGGCCGCTTCCGCAGCGTCGCGAAGGGCAAGCCCTGCCCTGAGAATGTTGGTGGCCGCGTTCACGTCGGCGTGCGCCTCGTGGTCGCACGCCTGGCATCGGAACCGGGCTTGGGTGAGGCGGTTGTCCTTCGCGCGGTGCCCGCACCGCGAGCAGGTGCGGGAGGTGCCGGCGGGGTTGACTGCGATCAGCTCGCGACCGGCGCTTTCAGCCTTGTGCGCGAGTACACGCAGGAACACCCCTCAACCCGCGTCCAGGATGCTCCGGTTCAGCCCCGACTTGGCCGCGACATTCCGCGCAGGCTGGACGATCGTGCCCGACGCGGACCGGGTCATGTTCGCGATCCGCAGGTCCTCGTGCACGATCACGTCATACGCGCGGACCAGCGTGAGCGCCTGCTTGTGCGCGTAGTCCAGGCGCTGCCTTCGCACCTTCGCGTCCAGCGCCGCCACCCTCGCCGCCGCCGTGCGCCGCCGCCTGGACCCCCGTTTCTTGCGAGCGAGATCCCGCTGGACCGCCGCCAGACGGCCGGCGAACGCGGCCAGATGGCGCGGGTTGTCCAGAGGGTCACCGTCACTAGTGGTGACCAGCGAGGCCACGCCCATGTCGATCCCGACGGCCGCGCCCCGCGTGAAGAACGCCGCGAACGCCTTGTCCAACCGCCGCAGCGTGGCCTGCCGAGAGGAGAACGACCACCGGCCCTGACCCTCGGCGTCATCGGCCCGGATGTGCTTCAGCTCTGCGGACTGGTCACCGTACCGAACCGTGACGCCAGCCTTACGATAGGCCGTGCGGCGGTGCTCCAACGCCGCGTTGTAGAGCTGCCGATGATCGTCAAGACACGTGGCGAGCGAGATCTGCTGATGCCGGGTGGGACGCAGCAAGAACGTGAACGACCGCCGCACGCCCACCCCCTACGCTCAGTAGCCAGATCACCACAGTACTGGAAGGCGCCGACAAAACCCGGAGAGGGAGGAATCACCGGTCAGCAACAGCAGGCCGTCTCCTCCGCGCGACATGGATAGACGTGACCTCCTGGTATCTCGACCAGACCAGCCCCGCCGGCCTGCGGCCGGAACGGCCGCCCGCGCTCCCCGCACCACGTTGCACCCGAGGTCATACGCCGCCCCAGGGAGACGCGCACCTGACGAGTCACACGATCATCATGAAAGCGTCGTCCATCCAATCCATCGGTGAAAGGCATCCGCGATGAGCCCAGAGAGAAAACCAGACAGGGACGGCATTCCCCCGTCGCCTGAAGGCGACGGTCCCCTGCCGAGGTTCTGATGGTGACCATGACGATCTCGGGGATCGTGGTCCGGCGTGCGGGAGCGGCGGACGCCGCGGCCCTCGTCCGCCTGCGCGCCGTGATGCTGGAGGACATGGGGGCGGAGGTCGGGGACGAGAGCGCGCCGTGGCGGGCGTCGGCCGAGGCGTGGTTCACCCGGCGGCTGCGCGATCCGGGGGACTTCGCCGCTTTCGTGGTCGACGACCCGGAGCTCGGCGTCGTGAGCTGCGCGGCGGGCACCTGCGACCCCCACGCGCCGGGGCCGACGAACCCGAGCGGCCTGCAGGGCCACGTCTTCAACATCTGCACCGACCGGCGGCGCCGCCGGCTCGGCCTCGCGCGCGCCTGCCTCGACGCGCTGCTCGTCTGGTACCGCACCGAGACCGAGGTCCGGACGATCGACCTCAACGCGACGTCGTACGGGATCGAGCTGTATCAGTCCTTCGGATTCGACGCGCCGCGCTATCCGGCGCTCCAACTGCGGCTCGGCCCGCCGCTCGGTCACGGTTTCACGAGTAGCCGTTGATCCGCTCACGGATCAACGGGATTCACCGGAAGTCCTGCGCGGGCAGGGCCGACAGGACCCGCAGCGCCCGCAGGAACGCCTCCCTGTCGCCGTCCGGCAGCCGGGCGAGCACCCGCTCCTCCATCCGGCGGATGCCCGTCTGAGCCGCGTCCCGCACGCGGCGGCCCTCCGGCGTGATGGACAGGAGCCGGACGCGGCGGTCGGCCGGGTCCGGGCTCCGCTCGATCAGCCCTCTGCGCTGGAGGTCGTCCAGGACGCGGATGATGCGCGTCTTGTCCGCGCCGATCGACTCCGCCAGCGCGGCCTGGGTGCGCACCGGCCGCTCGTCAAGGCCGAGCAGCACGGCGTACGCCCACATCGACAGGTCGTGCTCCCGCAGGATCGGCGTCTCGGCGGCCATCAGCGCCCTGGTCAGGGGGGCCGCCATCGCGGCGAGATCGGGGCGGTCGGGCATGCCCACAGCTTAGGCATTGACATAGAAATAAGCATACACATATCGTCTGCAGGCGCTTACGATATTGGAGGAGAGATGGACATCAGGGAACTGGACCGGCGGGCCGTGCAGGCGAGCGTCGAAGTGGTGGCCGAGGTGCGCCCCGGCGACCTGGAGCGCCCGACACCCTGCGCGGGCTGGACCCTGGCCGACCTGCTCGCGCACATGACCGCCCAGCACCTCGGCTTCGCCGCCGCGGCGGAGGGCCGCGGGGCCGACCCCGACGCGTGGCGGGAGCGGCCCGCCCCCGACCCCGTCTGGGCCTATGCCGCCGCGGCCGAGCGCGTCACCGCCGCGTTCGCGGCCGAGGGGGTGCTCGACCGCGGGTTCGTCCTCCCCCCGCTGGGGGTGGACGCGCCGTTCCCGGCCGTGCACGCCATCGGCTTCCACTTCATCGACTACCTGGTCCACGGGTGGGACGTCGCCCGCGCGCTGGGGATCGCCTACGATCCCGACTCCGACCTGGCCGAGGCCGCCTGGCCGATCGCCCTGGCGGTGCCGGATGGCGACTACCGCGAGAGCCCGGGCGCCGCGTTCGCGCCGAGCGTGCCCGCCGCCCCGGAGGCCTCCCGCTTCGACCAGATCCTCGCCCGCCTCGGCCGGACCCCCGCTCACGGGAGCAGCAGGCCCCAGTAGAGAGACCATGGGAGGAACACGGCGCCGCCGGCGAGCAGGAGCCCGAGACGCGCCCGTTCGGTCCTCGTCCCGGCCCGCCGCCACGCCCGGACGGTTCGTACGAAGGCGGCCATCGTCGTCAGCGCCAGGATCTGCAGGGCCAGCCAGACGACCGGACGGCCGAGCAGCACCGGCCCCGGCGCGGCCAGCTTGCCTCCCGTCATGAGCAGGTAGAACAGGAAGGCGAACGACCCGAGCACCGCCACCAGCCCGGCGGCGCTGAGCACGCGCGGCGCCGCGGGCAGGACCGTACGGGATCGTTTCCGCAGCCGGCGGACGAGGGCGGTCACCGGGTAGGCGGCGAACGCCACGATCAGCAGCAGCATCACGGCCGACTGCACCGGGGCCGACTCCCACGGCGCCGGACGGTCCACCGGCACGGTGGGCGTCGCCTGCTCGGGCGCGGGGCCCGAGGTGCTCGCCAGCGGCGGCCGCCCCGCGCCCACCTCGCGAACCCAGGAGCCGACGAGGTCGGCGTACCCGGGAGCGAGGGCGGGAAGCCGGGTGACGCCGCCGTCGGGCGTGAGGTGGGCGGCGTGGTCGGCCCCGGGGAAGAACCGGAACGTGTAGTGCCGGTTGCCGCCCTTCTCCAGCGCCCGCGCGAAGATCGGCGGTGTCTCCTCCGGCGGCGTCAGCAGGTCGTGGACACCCCAGATGGCGAGCACCGGCTGCCGCACCGCGGCGAGGGTCGGCTCGGGGTCATACCAGGGCTCGGGGAACATGCCGCCGTCCGCGATCACCCGGTAGAGGTTCGGCTCGGCCCGTTCGACCAGCGATCCCGCCACCCCCACCTTGCGCAGGCCCGCGGCGACGGCCCAGGTCTGCTGCCGCAGCGGCGCGAGCGCGTTGGCACCGACGACCACGACGAACGCGACGTCCCGCGAGCGGGAGGCCGCGAGGGGCGCGACCCAGCCGCCCTCACTCAGCCCCCAGACACCCACCTTCGCCGGGTCCACACCCGGCTGCGACCGCAGCGCGGCCACCGCGCCCAGCGCGTCGTCCGCGAGCGCCGAGTAGGACCGGTGGAAGGTCGAGTAACCCTCCGATCTCTTGTCGTAGACGAGCACGGACACGCCCCTGCGGGCGAACTCCACGGCCTCGCCCATGAGCTTGGTGCGCGGCGTGCCGGTGCCCGCTCCGTGGACGAGCACCATGCCGGGCCGTCCGGACGGCACCTTCGCGGGTGACAACACCGTGCCGTGCAGGGTGAGGCCGCCGCTGCCGGGGAAGCTCACCTCCCTTCCGGTCAGGTCGGCGGGAACGGCGACCGCCTCTCCGGCGGCGGGGGGTGGCGGCGCGGCGGCGGCCGCAGCGGGGGCCGCCGTCAGGGCGAGAGCGAGGCCGAGGGCCAGGGCGATTCGACGCATGTGCCGACACTAATCTGCAGAGAACTATCGGCAAAGCGATCTCTGCAGATATCGTTCTGGAGGACTAGGGTGATCCTCATGAAGGACGAGGAGCCGTTCCTGCTCGACGATCCGGCCCGTCTCAAGGCGCTGGCCCACCCCATGCGGCGGCTCATCCTGCGCCACCTCGACATCCACGGGCCCGCGACCTCCACGACGATCGGCGAGCTGCTCGGCGCGAAGACCGGCACAACCAGCTACCACCTGCGCCAGCTCGAGAAGTACGGCTTCATCGAGGAGATCCCCGAGCGCTCGGGCGGCAGGGAACGCTGGTGGCGCAGGGCCGAGACCCCACGCGACATGCGCGCGCCGGCCCCCGCGCAGCTCGCCCCCGAGCACCGTCCGGTGCTGGAGGAGTTCCACCGCGTCGGCTTCGAGGAGGATCGGGCGCTCCTGGAGCGCTTCCCCGAGGCCTACCGGCGCGATCCCGACTGGGCCAAGGGCTCCCGCGGTCTCGGCCGGATGACGAAGGAGGAGTTCGCCGAGTTCTTCGACGCCTACGTCGCGCTGCTGCTCAAGTACAGCCACCGGGCGCAGGACGCCCCGCCCGGCGCGCGACCCCTCTACATCCGGATGTTCGCCCTCCCCGCCGACGAGTCCTGAGCCCCCTCGCACTCACACGGCCCAGCCTGTGAGCTGGGTTATCGTGAAAATGCCGCCGATGTCCGGACGCCGCCCTGCCGGTCACGGCGCACGCGCCATACGGCCGCTCTCGTCGGGGGAAGGGAACGTCCGATGTCCGAAGTGCTCCGTGCCGTCGACAGGCTGAGACAGGCCATCAACCGTCATGACCTCGACGCCTTGGCACAGTGCTTCGACGAGCGGGCCGTTCTGGTGGCCCCCGACGGCGTCGCCGAGAACAGGGAGGAGATCGCCTCCTACTACGGCGAGTGGATGGAGGCGTTCCCCAACATGGTGATCACACCGCAGTCGGTGACCATGTTCGGGGACACGATTGCGGCGGAGTTCACGATCAGCGGCACGCACAAGGGGCCGCTGCTCGTCCCCGGCGGGGACGTGCTGGAGGGCACCGGGCGCTCCATCCTCGTGCGCTCGTGCAGCTTCTCCACCGTGGAGGACGGGCTGATCCTCAGCCATCGGCTCTTCTACGACCAGCTGGAGATGGCGGCCCAGATCGGCGGCTGCCTCTGGTTCGGCGACGCCTCGTAACGGGCCACCGCGCGGGAAGGCTCCAACCGGCCGCGAACTCATTCCCCCTCATCGGGTGAAAGCGGGTAGCCGGATGGATGGAGCCCCCACGTGATCCCCGAAGCACCACCCAACCACGTCCACGACGCCGAGCTGATCAGGCGGTCCCGGCGCGACCCCGAGGCCTTCGCGGACCTGTTCGACCGGCACGCCTCCGCCCTGCACCGGTACGTCGCCCGCCGTCTGGGCGCGTCCCTCGCCGACGACGTCGTCTCCGACACGTTCCTGACCGCCTTCCGCAAGCGCGACCGCTACGACCTGACTCAGCCGGACGCGCGCCCGTGGCTGTACGGCATCGCCGCGAACCTCATCGGACGGCACCGCCGCACGGAGATCCGGTTGTACCGGGCGCTGGCGAGGACCGGGGTGGACGAGGTCGCCGAGCCGTACGCCGACCGCGTCGACCAGCGGGTGTCCGCGCAGGGCACGCAGCGCGGCCTGGCCGAGGCGCTGGCCGGGCTGTCGGCGGGTGACCGGGACGTGCTGCTGCTCGTCGCTTGGGCCGACCTCACCTACGAGGAGATCTCCAGGGCGCTGGACATACCGATCGGGACCGTGCGCTCGCGATTACACCGGGCGCGGACGAAGAGCCGAATCGCGGCCGCGACCGGCCGTGCCCCGGCCGGACCAGTGGCACTACACCAGGACGCTGGACAAGCAGGCCAACGAGGATCCCGGCTCCCCCGGCACGACGCGGGAAGGCTGGATCCGCTACGACGGGAAGCAGGCCGCCGGCTACGGCGAGGACGGCCGGATGCACGTCAGCGACGTGCCACCGGACCCCGGCGACGACGACCTGTCCCCCCAGCAGTACGACGCGAAGCTGCGCCGGCTCCCCACGGACCCGGAGAACCTGCTGGCCCACGTCAGCGGCGACCGGCACTGGATCGACCTGCCGGTCGAGGAGGGTGTGAAGAAGAACGTCGAGCCCCCGAACGCGCGGGCCTTCCGCGTGATCTTCCTCTACCTCGAACGGCACGTGGTCATGCCGCCGAAGCTGGAGGGGGCCATGTTCCGGGCGCTGATGAAGATCCCCCGGATGGTGGTCGAGAAGGACGTCGCCGACGCGGCCGGACGGCGCGGCCTGGGGATTCGCTTCGACTGGGGTGGCGATCCCGGCACCCTGAGCTACCACATCCTCGATCCCCGCACCTACCGCTACCTCGGCAGCCGCAGGGTGTGGCTGCGTGACGAGCACGTGGACGGCGATCCGGAGCCGGCCTTCCGGGCGGGCTCGGTGTGGACGACCGCCCTGCTGGCCTCCGGCATCGTGGACCGGCCCGGCCAGCGGCTCTGACTGCGGACCGTCTGCTATGTACAACGTTGAATACAACGTTGTACAAAGGCTGGCACAAGGATCGTCCGCACGCGGGAGACACGTATGGGTGCCAGGGTCGTCCAACGCAGGATCGTTCAACGCATGGTCGCGGCGTGCGCCGGACTCGTCTGCCTCCTCACGGCCGCTCCGGCCGCCGCCGCGCCGCCGGGACCGGCGGGTCCCGGTTCCTACGTCAACCCGGTCAGCCGTCCCTTCGCCGACACCTTCGCCGACCCCTCGATCATCAAGGGCGAGGACGGCTGGTGGTACGCGTACGGGACCAGCGACCCCCTGCGGGAGGGCGAGCGGACCCCCCACTACCTGCCGATCTCCCGGTCGCGGAACCTCAGCGACTGGACGTACGTGGGCGACGCCTTCTCCCCCGCGACGCTGCCGAAGTGGGCCGACACGGCGGGGGGCGCGAGCCTGTGGGCGCCGGACGTCCGCCGCGTGAACGGCGAGTATCGCCTGTACTACGTCGTCACCCAGACCACGGTCACACCGGAGCCGAACGACAACGCGATCGGCGTCGCCACGGCGCCCACCCCCGCGGGGCCGTGGACGGACTCCGGGGCGCCGGTCGTCGGCCCGCGCCACGGCCCCGGCGGCACGGGCGACTTCAAGTGGACCTTCGACCCCGCGCACGCGGTCGACACCGACGGCGCCGAATACCTGGTCTACGGCTCCTACTACGGCGGAATCCTCATCACCCGGCTGGACGCCACGGGCACCCGCGCCGTAGGCGAGCCGACGATGATCGCGATCGACAACCGTTTCGAGGGCGGCTACCTGGTGCGCCGGGGCGGCTATTGGTACCTGTTCGCCTCCTCGGCCGACTGCTGCGCGGGCCCGACCACCGGATACAGCGTCTACGCCGGGCGGTCCCGCTCGATCACCGGTCCGTACGTCGACCGGGAGGGCGTGCCGCTGAACACCTCGCGGGCCGGCGGCACGATCGTGATCGCGCCGAACGGCAACCGCTGGGTCGGCACCGGGCACAACGCGGTCGTGACCGACCCGGCCGGCCAGGACTGGCTGGTCTACCACGCCATCGACCGAGACGATCCCTACCTCGACGAGCCGTACGGCATCAACGAGCGGCCCATGCTCATCGACCGGCTCGACTGGGTCGACGGCTGGCCGACCGTACGCGGCGGGGCCTGGGCGTCGGAGGACCCGCAGCGGGCGCCGGGCCGGAAGGTTCCCGTGAAGGCGGCGCCCCTTCCCCGGCTCGGCCCGCTCGACCCGAGCCGCAGCGACGAGTTCGACGGGCGACTGCGCCCGGGCTGGACCTGGGTCCGCGCGCCGCAGGGCGAGCTGTCGGGCGGGGCTCTGCGCTGGCCCACCCAGGACGCCGAGCTCAACAGGGAGAACAACACCGCATCGGTGCTGCTGCGCGAGGCCCCCGAGGGCGACTGGACGGCCGAGACCAAGCTCACCATCGACCTCGGGACCGACACCGTGCGCAACTACCAGCAGGCGGGCCTGATCGCCTACGCCGGAGACGACCTCTACACCAAGCTCGTCCACGTCGCGATCTGGAACACCCGGCAGACCGAGTTCGGCAAGGAGATGCCGTACGCCGGGCGGATCGCGTACGGGGGCACGATCGTCGGGCCGCCCGCCGACACGACGTGGCTGCGCCTCGTCCACCGGGTCGACCGGCACAACGGAGAGCACGAGCTGCGGGCCGCCACCAGCCGTGACGGCCGCACCTGGACCTACGGCGGCGTGTGGACCCTGCCCGCCGACGCCGATCTGCGCGTCGGTCTCATCTCGCTGGGCGGCGCGGGAGCCACGGCCGAGTTCGACTACTTCCACCTGCACCGCCGCTGAATATTTCACCGAATTCGGCGCCGGCCGGCGGATCCCGTACGGCGTTTCCCGAGGTGCCGCACGACTTCGACCAATTTGCTCGGGAAAGGGATATTTCCGCTTCGGCGAATCGTGTACATGAGCCGGGCGATTGCCGAATCTGGGGAGCGTCGGCGCCCTGCGCGAACCGGAACGGGCGCCGGACGCCACCGGTCACCTCACCCGGGAGACGATCGCCCATGCCCTTCGGCCACCACCGGTTCGTCCGCAGGATTCTGACGGCCGCCGCGGCGGTCGTGCCCGCCGCGGCGGCGGCCGCGGCGGGACCGGTCCTGGGCACGACGTCCGCGGACGCCGCGGTCACCTGCCAGGTGACCTACGCGAGCACCCAGTGGGGAACGGGTTCCGGCGGCTTCACGGCCGGGATCACCGTCAGGAACACCGGCGAAACGCTGTCCGGCTGGAAACTGACCTTCACGTTCCCCGGCTCGCAGAAGCTCACGCAGGGCTGGTCGGCCCGGTGGACCCAGCTCGCCGACCACGTCATGGCCGAGAACGAGCCCTGGAACGGCACGGTGGCGTCCGGCGGGTCCTTGCAGCTCGGGTTCAACGGCACCTGGACCGGGAGCAACCCGCCGCCCACGGACTTCGCCTTCAACGGGGTGCCCTGTCAGGTCACCGTGCCGGGCACGTCGCCGAGCCCGTCCGCCAGTCCCAGCGCGAGCCCCTCGCCCGGCCCGCTGCGGATCGTCATCGAGCCCAGGACGGTCACCGTGCCCGAGGGTGGCACGGCGAGCGTCCAGGTGTGGCTCAACCGCAGGCCCGAGGGCACGGTGCGCGTCGGCACCGCCAACGTGTCCGGCGACAAGGATCTGACGGTCGTCACCAGCCCGTCCTTCACCCCGGACAACTGGAACGTCCCGCAGTCCCTCACCGTGGCCGCCGCCGAGGACGACGACGCGGTGAACGGCAGCGCCACCTTCGACACGCGCAGCAGCCAGGCCACCGCGCCCAGCGCCGTGCTGTGGACCGCCACCGAGCAGGACAACGACACCGCCGGTCCGTCCCCGAGCCCGAGTCCGAGCGGGGACGTGCCGGTGGACAACCCGTTCATCGGCGCCAAGGGGTACGTCGACCCCGATTGGGCCGCCGACGTGGAGTCCTCGGCGGCGAAGGTGGACGACGCGACCGCGCAGAAGATGCGCGGCCTGAAGAAGACGCCCACCGCGGTCTGGCTGGACCGGATCGCGGACGTCAGCGGCGGCGCCGGGGCCGCCCGTACGCTGAAGGACCACCTCGACTCCGCGGTGGAGCAGGGGGCCGGATACATCACGCTCGTCCTCCACGACCTGCCCGACCGCGACTGCCGGTCGCTGGTCTCCACCGCCGAGCTGCACGAGCAGGAGAACGGCCTCAACCGCTACAAGGCCGAATTCGTGGACCCCGTCGCCGCCCTCCTGGCCAGGCCCGAGTATCGGAACCTGCGCGTCGCGGCCGTCGTCGAGCCGCGGGCCCTGACCGACCTCATCGTGGGAGGCGTGGACACCTACCCGTGTAACCAGGCGGCGCAGTCGGGCGTGTACGTGATGGGCATCCGCTACGCCCTCGACAAGCTCTCCCCCCTGCCCAACGTCTACACGTACCTCGACGCGGGCAGCGCGGGATGGGCCGGCTGGGAGACGAACCTCACCGCGCTCGCGACCTCCATCACCGAGACCGTGCGCGGCACGACGGCGGGCCTGAACAGCCTCGACGGCATCGCCACGAACGTCGCGGACTACGTCCCCCTCGAGGAACCCTTCCTGACCGACCCGGAGCAGACCGTGGCCGGCCAGCCGATCAAGCAGAGCAGGTTCGTCGACTGGAACCCCTACCTGAACGAACGGGACTACGCCGTCGCGATGCGGAGCGCCCTGATCGCCAAGGGCTTCTCCAGCCTGCTCGGCGTGGTCGTCGACACCTCCCGCGACGGCTGGGGCGGGCCGGCTCGGCCCACCGCGGTGAGCACCTCGCTCGACGTCAACACCTACGTGGACCAGAGCCGTGTCGACAGGCGTCCGTCGCGGTCCGCGATGTGCAACCAGAAGGGCGCGGGGCTGGGGGCGCGGCCGGTCGCCGCTCCCGTCCCCGGCGTCGACGCCTACCTGTGGATCAAGCGGCCCGGCGAGTCGGACGGCGCGGGCGGACCGATCCTGCCCGAGGGCTCCGACCGGCTGCTCGACCGCATGTGCGACCCCAATGGCTCCCTCACGCCCTGGTCGAACGGGTTCCGGCCGACCGGCGCCCTCCCCGACGCGCCGCTGGCGGGCGACTGGCACCACGCGCAGTTCGTGATGCTGGTGAACAACGCCTACCCCGCGCTGTGAGCCCGTGTGAGTCCTACTTGTCCACCCGGCCCAGCAGCACCTGCGCGTCGGCGCTGATCGGCGTCTGGGCCGAGGTGTCCACCTGAGAGGTGATGTCGATGCCGTTCTTGAGCTGGCTCCACAGCCCGAGGATGGCCGCCGCCTGCGCGACGATGAGCGCGATCCCGCTGCCCGCCGTACCGAGCCGGTAGACGACGGCCACGGGGGTGAGCCGCGACGCGAGACCACCCGGGCGGGTCTGGAGGGTCCGCGCGTCCATGAGGACGGCGACGACGGTGAGCACCAGGAACAGCAGCAGCACCCGCACGAGCGAGCCGCGCACGGGGGCCTGGCCGATGACGTTGTTCAGTACGGCGTGCGCCCCCGTCGCCGCGGCGTACGCGAGGACCGGTACGACGCCCTTGAGATAGCCGCGCCTGCCGGGCAGGCGACGCCACAGCGCGCCCAGCACGAAGCCCGCCACCGGCCAGATCAGCAGCCCGCCGATCAGGTCGCCGGCCAGGCCGTAGAACCCGTTGGGATCGCCGAGCCGGTCGAGCCAGCCGTCGCGCCCCCGGCTGTCGGTGCTCCAGGTGGCCCAGATGAGGAACACGGCGGCGGGCGCGCCCACGTAGGACGCGTACCGGGCGGCGAGCCGCGCGTTCGCCCACCACGACACGCCCGGGCCGCGCGACAGCGCCACGTCGAGCGGGCTGAGCCCGTCCTCCCTGTCGGGATCGAGGCCGATCTCGATGCGGAGCCGGCGGATGCGGTCGACGACCGGCCCGTTCTCCTTGGTGTGTTCCGCGTCGTCGATCTCCCCCGCCGCCCAGCGCCGCCGCAGCCCCTTCTCCCTCTGCTCCAGGTCGCGGTACTCGTCCACGATCATCGCGAGCCGGCGGCGTGACACGCCCGGGTCGGCGACCTCGGCCCGTCGCGTCAGCCGCAGCAGCAGGGGCAGCGCGGCCAGCCCCACGAGCCCGGCGAGCGGAAAGGGCATCCCCGCGTACGTGTTGAGCCACCTGATCGTGCCCACGACGAACACGAACACCAGGAGCCACACGGTGGACGGCCCGACGGAGTCCGTACGCCGCCCGTGCAGGCGAAGCAGCAGCAGAAGCAGGAGCACCACCAGCGGCCACATCAGGGAGGAGAGGCCACGCAGCAGGAAATAGGGCGACGCCGCCTCGTCCGGCAGGACGCCCGAGCGCGATCCTGTGACGACCGCGTGGGCCACGTAGGCCAGGGTCATCAACGCGAGGCCGGGGACGCTCCAGCGCAGCAGGACGCGTACGGCGCGCGGCGTCCTGCCCCGGACGCGGGCGGCTCGGACCGCGATCGCCCATGCCGCCCCGGAGAGCAGCAGCGCGGTCGCCACCGCCGACGCCACCCACAGGGGGCCCCATGGCTCGGCGTAAAGGGCTCGTGCGGCCAGGATCCCCAGGCTGCCGGCGACGGCGAGCACCGCGCCGGCGAGCATCGGGCCGCCCCGCCTGAGGCCGGTGCGCCACAGCCCCCACACCGCCAGGCAGAGCGGCGCCCCCACGACGAGGATCGCCAGCGTGTCCAGCACGCCGATCAGGATGGCCAGGAACAACGTGCCGGTGAGCCCACCCGCGACCAGCATCGTCTCCGCCGCCGTGATCATCGCCAGGGCGCCGAGGGTGATCCGGATGAGGACGCGCTCGTCCCGGTCGGCCGAACGCCAGTGGAGCAGCACGAGCAGTACGGCCAGCAGCAGGTAGGGCAGCGCGAAGCCCAGGTAGGTCGCGACCAGGAGCACGTTCTGCCCTCGCAGGCCGACCCAGCGCTGGAACGCCTCCCGCGCCGACAACGACAGCGCGACCTCGACGCGCGGCGGTTCGGCGCCGTTCCGCCAGACGTAGGTGCCGCCGGGCAGCACCTCCGACGGCAGGGGCGTCACAGTGCGCACCCGGGACTCCGGCGTCTTGACGGCAACGGTCCGCCAGCGCGCCCCGGCCAGCCCGGGCGGCATGGCCCCGAACGCGGGCAGCAGCGCGACGAACCGGGTTCCGCCCGACTCGCGGCTCGACCACAGCCCGGCGGACTCCCCGCCCCCTTGGATGTCGTACAGGTCCAGACGACTCTCCTGCGTGCTCTGGACCACCACTTCGGTGCCGTCGGCCGACATCGTGACGCTCGGCGTGCCGCCGTCCGGCAGCAGGCAGCCGACCGCGCTCCCGTCGCCGAGCAGGGCGGCGGCTCCGGGCCAGTCGCGGGGCACGCCGACCCGCGTCGTGCTCGTCATCACGGTGGTGTCGTGGCCGCGTTCCGCGACGGTCACGGACGTCTCCACCCACGACGAGCGGGGAGGCCCGAACCCGCAGTCCATGTCGTCCGCGAGCGCCGGACGCGGGTTCAGTGACAGCAGGCCGAACACCACCGCGATGAGCAGCGCGGCTTCGCGTAGCAGCGCGAGGGGCTTCGTCCCGGCATCCGTCGTCAGCCGCCGCACAACCGACCTCCCGTACGCGATCGATCCCCAAAAGATGAGTCGCACGGAAAGCGGCATTGGTTACGGACCCGGCCGGCGCGCCGGGCGAGAACTCCCGACGCCACCCTGTCGTCAGGGGCCGGTCAGGCGGCGCTCGCCCTTCGTCGTGATCACGTAGACCTGCCAGGTGTAGTAGGCGTAGTAGTTCCTGATGTCCCGCTTCATCTGGCGCGCGTGCAGCAGAACCGCGTCGACGTACGCCTGGGAGTGGTTGTAGGCGTACAGCGCGCGCCGGTAGTCGCCCGGCGCGCCCGACGCGTGGAGGTAGTTGGCCGCGGCGAGCAGGGCGTCACCGGTGTCGTTGATGTCGCCGCCCATGCCGTACGCCTTCCAGGTGCCCGGCATGAACTGCATCGGCCCCTTGGCTCCCACGTAGCTCGGCGAGCGCACCCGCCCGAACTTGGTCTCCACGAGCATCACCGCCGCCAGCACCTCCCACTCGACGCCGAACCTGCGCTCGGCGCGCCGGAAGCCGGCGAGCAGGGCGTCGGCGGGCTCCGGCGACTCGACCTTGATCTTGATCGGCCCGCTGACGGGATGGGCGAGGGAGAGCAGGTCGCGGATGGCCGTCACGTTGTCCCGCGCCCGCGCGGCCGCCTCCTTCGGCAGTTCGCCGTAGGTGCGGGACGCGACCTTGGGATTGCGGGCGAGATAGCGGTAAACGCGCTGCTCGTACAGGGACAGCAGGACCACCGGCTCGGGCGCCTCCCCCTTGGCGGGGTCGCCCGTACGCCTCCAGTCGTCGATCGCGTCACGCAGTCGCTCCCCCGTACGGGTGAGAGCGTCGGCCAGCCGCTTGGGGTCCTTGGGGATCGCCTCGTCCGGCGCGGGCAGGTCGTCCCGTACGGACGGCTCCGGCGCCGGCCCCTCCGGACTCGCGGAGGAACGTGCCGACGCGGGCGGGGTCACGCTCTCGCGGGAGGCGACCGAGGCGGCCTCCCCCGCTGAGCCGGCGCATCCCGAGAGCGGGACGACCACGGCGGCGAGGGCGGCGGCCAGCAGCGTGCGGCGCGGCATCGGCGGTGAGATCACGGCAGGCTGATCGTTCATCATCGTCACCAACGTATGCCCAGCGGCGACGTTCCATGCCCCTCTTCGCGGCGAAGCGCCGCGCCCGCGAGACGGGAACGTTTTACGGCCGACCCCTTTTTCCCTTCTGTGGAATTCAGTGTTGACTCGTGCAGTTATCGACCAGTAATCGTCGTCACGTGCGACTGCCCCGCGTGAAATTCGAACACCGGCCTCATCGATACGAGGACGGCACCATTCGCATCGGCGGCGAGATTTACGGGATCGCCGCCGAAATCGCGGACCCGTACGGATGGGTGTGGACGGCCCTCACTCTGATGGACGGCACCCGCTCTCGCGACGAGATCGCCGAGCGGCTGCGTCTGACCCATCCGGAGTTGCCGGACGCCACGCCGATCGTCGAGCAACTGGTCGCCACCCGATATGTGGAGGACGCCGCGGCAGTGCCGCCCGCCGGGCTGAGCGAGCGCGAACTCGACCGTTACAGCAGGAACCACGCGTTCTTCCGCACGGTCGACACCATGCCGCGCGCCCACGGCTGGGAGACCCAGCTCCGGCTGAAGTCCGCGCGGGTCGTGGTGCTCGGCCTGGGCGGCACGGGCTGCCACGCGGCCTGGGCGCTCGCCGCCGTCGGCGTCGGCACGATCCACTGCGTGGATCCCGACCTGGTCGAACTGTCCAACCTCAACCGCCAGGTGCTCTACGGCCAGGACGACGTCGGGCGCCCGAAGGCGGAGGCGGCCGTCGACCGGCTCCGGGCCGTCAACTCCGATATCTCCGTCACGGGCGAACGCCGCCGCGTCGGCAGCAGGCGCGAGCTGGACGACCTCATCGCGGGCTACGACGCGCTCGCCCTCTGCGCGGACCGGCCCACCGGGCACGGCATCAGGGTGTGGGCCAACCGCGCCTGCGCCGCCGCGAACATCCCCTGGGCCGGCGGCGGATACAACGGGCCGCTGGTCACCGTGGGGTGCTTCGCGCCGGGAGCGGGCGCGTGCTACGAGTGCCTGAGCAGCGGCGAGGAGGCGCGGCGCCGCCCCGGCACGCCCGTGGACCTCGGCGGGCCCGGCGTGATCGCCACCTCGGCGGGTGTGTCCGGCCAGCTCGTCGCCCACGCGCTGCTCGGGCTCCTGACCGGCGTGCCCGTGCCGCCGGTCGGCACCATTCAGGGGGTCAACCTGATCGCCGCGGACCACCACGTGTGGGTCCGGCATCCGCCTCGCCCCGGCTGCCCGGTGTGCGGGACCCGGGCCGGCGAACCGGAACACAATTCATCGGGGCGAATGACCGAAATCGACTCCGGCTGAATGAATAACGAAAGTCTTGACTTTCTCCAGTCAATGGACGAACCATGAACGGGTTCTCGCGAGAACATCCATGTCCCCTCCAGAGAGAGGAAGCGGATGAACACGTACGAGCACGAAACCGAACCCGTCGACGAGGCCGCCGCGCCGGCGAAGACAAAGATCGTCATCCGGCTGCTCGACAAGATCGAGACCACGACCAGCAGCAACAGCGTCGGTAACTGATGAAGCACCGGCCGTGGCGTGCGGGGATGCCGCGGGGCCGCCCGCACGCCGCGACCAGCGTGAGCCAGCAGCCGAAGCCCAGGGAGGGAAGGGTGGCAGACGCCGGCACCGTCTTCGACGACGTACGGCAGGCCGAGGCGCGGGTCCTGTCCGCCGAGGCCTACCAGGCCGAGTTCACCGAGGAGTTCGAGCGGGCCCCCGATGAGGTGTGGAAGCTCGAACGCGCCCAGGAGTTCTTCGAACCCGACGTGGCGAGCTGGCGGGCGATGATGGCCGGCGACTGGGACGGCTCGCTCGCCATGCTGGAGGAACTGCGGGAGTTCCTCGCCGGCTACTACCGGACCCGGCCCACAGCCTGCCGGGTCCGCATCGTGGAGACGCCGCTCACCCCCTATCTCCAGTGGGAGCTGCACGTCCTGGCCGTACGGGCGACGGCGGGCGAGCGCCCCCGGGTGCTGCACGTGGACGCCGTGCGGGAGCTGGAGCACACCGCGCCGCTGCCCGAGATCGTCGTGCTCGGTCCCGCGCTGCTCTACGAGGTGCTGTACGACGAGATCGGCGCCCATGTGGGCGCCCGGCGGATCACCGATCCCGCCCTGGTCGTCCCCTGCCTGGCCGCGATCAAGGATCTCTACGGCCGGGCTGAGGACGTGCGGGCGTACGTCGAACGGGAGGTCGCCCCGCTGCCGCCGCCCGAGATCTCCGACCGGGCACGCGACCTCCTGCCCGGCTACTCGCACCACACCGGGACCTTCCGCCCCTGACCCCGCGTCTGGAGGCCCGCGTTGGGAGATGCGACCGTGGTCCGGCTGCGCGACCTCGCGTTCCGCCAGGACGGCTCCCAGTGGATCGTCGGCCGCCCGGACGGGGACGCGTTCGTCGCCGTGCCGCAGGAGGGGATGCGGGCCATCAGGCTGCTGTCGGGGGGCGCCACGGTCGAGGAGACGGAACGCCGGCTGCGTGCCGAGACCGGCGCGAATCTCGACGTCCGCGGCTTCGTCCGTGCCCTGGGCGAGCTGGGCTTCCTGGAGGAGCCGGACGGGCCGGCCGCCCCCGCCGATCCACCGACCTTTCCATGGCTGCGCCCCCGGCACGTGCGGTGGACGCTGCATCCGTTGCTCCACCTGCTGGTCGCCGGCCTGATCGCCGCCGGGATCGTGACGGCGGTCATGCGGCGGGAGACGCTGCCGGGCTGGCGTGACCTGCTGTGGAGCGAGCGCGGCACGCTCGTGCTCGCGTCGCAGATCGCCGTCGGCTGGACGCTGATCTTCCTGCACGAGATGGCCCACCTGTCCACCGCCAGGGCCGCCGGGGTGCCGGGCCGGATCCGGCTCGGCACGCGGCTGCAGTTCCTGGCCGTCCAGACCGAGGTGTCCGGCGTGTGGCTGGCCGAGCGGCGCGTCCGCCTGACGGTTTACCTCGCCGGGATGGCGACGGACGCGGCGGCCTGTTCCGCCGCGCTCCTCCTGACCGCCGCCCTGGGGCGCCATGCCGCGCTGTCGCTGGTCGCGCTGACCTCGCTCGGCATGCTGGCCACGCAGTTCCTCGTGTTCATGCGCACCGACGTCTACTTCGTGCTGCAGGATCTGACCGGGTGCCGCAACATGTACGGCGACGCCTCCGCCTACGCTCGCCACCTGGCGCTGCGGCTGCTCCGCCGTCCCTCCCCCGACCCGCTCGCCGGGCTGCCGCGCCGGGAGCGCCGCGCCCTCCGGGCGTACGCGGTGCTGCTGGTCGCAGGCACCGCGGCCTGCCTGGGGATGGCGTTCGCGGTGACGGTGCCGGCGACGCTGACGCTGCTCGGCCGGGCCGTGGGCGCGCTCGTCACTCCCGCAGGCCCGCTCGCCGAGCTGGACGCCGCGGCCGTGCTGCTGTCCGCGGTCGCGTTCCAGGTGCTCTGGGCGCGCGCGTGGTGGCGCAGGCACGGCCCGCGCGTACGGCGCGCGCTGCGTCCGAGACCGTGCCCGAGAACGGAACGAGCCGTTGATCAGGACTACGCGTAGGAGCCGGTCGTCAGCTCCTCGATCAGTCCGGGCCGCTCCGGGGCCCACCCGAACAGCCTCCGGGCACGCGAGGCGTCCATCGGCGACGAACGGGTGAGCGTGGCGGCGAGCGGCCCCATCGCGGCCACCCCCTGCTCCAGCCTCAGCGACACGGCCTGGGCGCCGGTCAGTCCGGCGACCGCCTCGGCGATCCGCCGGATCGGAGTCCGCTCGGCCGAGGCGGCGTTGACGACGACCCCGGGTTCGCGGCGCTCCAGCGCGGCGACGTACAGCGCCGCGAGGTCGTCGACGTGCACCGACGACCACTCGTTGGCGCCGTCGCCGATGTAGGGCACCATCCCGTTCTGCCGGCCGGCGCCGATGAGCCCCTGGAGCAGGCCCGACCCGCCGCGCCCGTAGACCAGAGCCGCCCGGATCACGGTGCCCGCCACGTGCCCGGCCGCCAGAACCTGCCGCTCGCCGAGGACCTTGTACGGCTGCGGCGACGCCTCGGGGGTGACGGGGTGGTCCTCGTCCACCATGGCGCCCTGCCGGTCGGGGTAGACCAGGCCCGTGCTGGTGTAGACGAACGCCCCTCCGTCGTTCAGCCCGCCCAGCAGCGCCGCGAGGGCGTCGCGCTCGATGTCGCCCATCTCGGGATTCGTGTAGTCGACGGCGGTGTGCACCACGGCGTCGGCCCCGGCGGCCGCGCCGCGCAGGACGTCGAGGTCCCGCAGGCTGCCGCGCACCGCCTTCGCGCCCAGCCCTTCGGCCCGCTCGCGCGCCCGGTCGGACCGGGCCAGGGCGACCACCTCGTGCCCGGCCCGGACGAGGTGCTCTGTCACGACGCCGCCGACGTAGCCGCTCGCGCCCGTGAGGAGAATCCGCATGATCGTATGCCTTCCATGAGGTCGGTGACCGGCGGCGCGTCCGTGTCTCGCCGCCGGTCGGTGCCAACCCCACGGTCACCCGGGCCGTCCCGCACAACCAGGGACCAGGAGTCCATGGCTACGCGGTGCGTGCATTCGATTCCAGACGTACCGTCACAGGCATGGACAAGCATGGCCTGGCGAAGTTCCTGCGCGGCAAGCGTGAGCAGGTCAGCCCCGCCGACGTCGGCCTGCCGGAGGGACGCCGCCGCCGCACCCCCGGGCTGCGGCGCGAGGAGGTCGCCCAGCTCGCCTACATCTCGGTGGACCACTACACCCGGCTGGAGCAGGCGCGGGGCCGGCACCCGTCACGGCGCGTGCTCGACGGCATCGCCCGCGCCCTGCGCCTGTCGGACCAGGAACGGGCCCACCTGTTCCACCTGGCCGGGGAACGGGAGGAGAGCCGGTCCGCCGAACCCGTACGCGAGGTGCGGCCGAGCACGCTGAACCTGCTCAACCGGCTGACCGACGCCGCCGCGATCGTCGTGGACGACACCTGCGGCGTGCTGGCCTGGAACCCGCTGGCGGCGGTCCTGTTCGAGGACTTCTCCGCTCTGGCGGGCCAGGAGCGCAACGTCATCCGGCGCTACTTCCTCCACCCGGACCCGGAGCGGCGGCACTACGGCATGGGCAGCCCGGAGCGGTTCGTCGTCACGGCGGTCAGCTACCTGCGCGTCGCCGTCACCCGCTATCCCGACAGCCGTGAGCTGAAGAGCCTGGTCGAGGAGCTGCTGGCCGGAAGCGAGGAGTTCGCCCGCCTGTGGAACTCCCAGCGGTTCCACATCGAACGGCACCTTCGCCAGACCGTACGGCACCCCCGCGTCGGGCCGATCGAGCTGGACTTCGACGTGCTGACCGTGCCCGACCAGGAGCAGCAGGTGGTCATCTTCACCGCCGAGCCCGGGTCCCCGGCCTACGAGTCCCTTCAGTTTCTCAAGGTCATCGGCGCCGAGCAGGTGCCCGCCGACGCCTGACGACCTCCCCGGTGTAAAAGATTCTGTACACGAGGTCAAAGATTCGCTACCTTAGTGATGTCAAAGATTTTGTACATCGAAGGGTGCCGATCATGACTCACGTGGAGAAGCGCGCCTGGATCAGGCTGGTCGTCGCGGTGCTCGCCTACGCCGCGTACGTCGTCGCCGTCCTCAGACGGGCGGACGGAGGCCCGTTACCCGACGTGCCGTACACCGCCGCCCTGCTGTGGTCGGTCGGCGGGGCCATCGCCGCGTCGATCGTGGCCGAGATCGGAATGGCGATCGTCAGGCCGGGGGCCTCGCGGGTCGTCGACGTCCGCGACAGGGAGATCGGACGACTCGGCGACCACACCGGTCAGGCGTTCGTCGTCATCGGCGCGCTCGCGGCGATGCTCATGGCCATGGCCGGATGGGACCGGTTCTGGATCGCGAACGTCGTCTACCTCTGCTTCGTGCTGTCGGCGGTCCTCGGCGGAATCACCAAGATCATCGTCTATCGCAGGAGCCTTCCGGAGTGGTGAAGCCCACACGCGTGACGAACCGCATCCGCGCGCTGCGGTTCGCCCACGACGAGATGACCCAGGCCGAGCTGGCCGAACGCATCGGCGTGACCAGGCAGACCCTCATCGCCATCGAACAGGGGCGATACTCCCCGTCTCTGGAGATGGCCTTCCGGATCGCCCGGGTGTTCGGTGTTCCGCTCGACGACGTGTTCCAGTATCCCGACCTCCCGGAAGGAACGTCATGAAAGCCATCGTCCAGGACGCGTACGGCCCGGCGGACGTGCTCCGCTTACGCGACGTCGACCGCCCCTCGATCGGTGACGAGGAGGTGCTCGTCGAGGTCCGCGCCGCCGCGGTGGACCCCGGCGTGTGGGTCCTCATGACCGGCCGTCCTTACCTCATGCGCCTCGCGGGCTTCGGGCTGCGCCGGCCCAAGGTCGCGGTCCGCGGCCGTGACGTGGCCGGGGTGGTGGCGGCCGTCGGCGCCCGGGTGACCCGCTTCCAGCCCGGTCAGGAGGTGTACGGCACCTGCGAGAGCGGCTCGTACGCCGAGTACGCGAGCGCGCGGCAGAGCAGGCTCGCGCCGAAGCCGGCCGGCCTCACGTTCGAGCAGGCCGCCGCGATACCCGTCTCGGGCATGACGGCGCTGCAGGCCGTCCGCGACGTCGCCCGCGTCCGGCCGGGACAGCGGGCGCTGGTCATCGGCGCCACGGGGGGCGTGGGGTCGTTCGCCGCGCAGATCGCCAAGGCGTACGGCGCGAGCGTCACCGGCGTGTGCTCGGCGGCGAAGGCCGGGCTCGTCCGGTCGCTCGGCGCCGACGACGTCATCGACTACGCCCGCGAGGAGATCGACCGCGACGGCGCACGCTACGACGTCGTCATCGACACCGCGGGAAACAGGCCGCTGTCCCTGCTGCGGCGCGCCCTGACCCCGCGCGGGACGCTGGTGATCGTCGGTGGCGGGCACGCGGCATACCGCTTCACCGGGGGCATGGGACGCACGTTCCGGGCGCCACTGCTGTCGATGTTCGTCGGTCAGCGGCTGCGCCCGGTGATGAGCAGGGAGCGCGCCGAGCACCTGGAGGAACTCACACGGCTCATCGAGTCGGGCGCCGTCACCCCCGTGATCGACCGCGCCTATCCCCTGAGCGAAGCGCCCGACGCGATCCGCCGTCTCATCGAAGGACACCCCGCCGGCAAGGTCGTCGTCACCTTGTGACCGGCCTGCCGGCCCTCGCCGGCGGCGCGGCGTGCGGTCAGCTCCAGGTCGCGCCCTTGAGCACTCCCGGCAACGCCGGCGTGTTCCAGACGTCGATGATCAGGATCTTGGACGAGGGCAGGAACCATTCCCGCGTGGTGAAGCTCTTCGTCCGGTGGGCGCCGTTGTTCGTCACGCACGCGTTGGGCCAGGCGGCGTACTTCGCCTTGTGGCCCTTGCCGATCGGGAACAGGCCTCTCGATCCGGCCTTGTCGCCGGGGTTCCAGCCGGTCTTGGGGTCGAACGGACAGGGCACCGGGGCGCTGAACGGATACCACTGGTATTTGCCCGTATAGGTGAAGGAGCCGCCCCCGACCGGCACGTCGGTGAACTCCTTGGGGCCGAGCACCCAGAACGACCGGCAGTTCGCGGCGAAGGCTTCCGGCCGCTTGCACGCGCCGGTCGTCACCACGACCTCGTCCCCCTTGCGGTGCACCTTCCAGCTTGCGGGGATCCTCAGGTTCATCCCGCGGAAGGCGAAGGTCTTGGTTCCCGAAGCCGACGAGCCGGAGAGAGCGGTCAGGGCTTCCGCCGAGGCCGCGGTGGGAGCGGCGAGGACGGCCAGCCCCGCGAGTGCGGCCACGGCGACAGATCGTTTCGTCATGGCGCGAAGCTAGCGATCTCCACTTGAGAACGACTGAGGGTTCGGTTGCGTCCCCGGCGACCAGACTGGGTCTGGCAAAAAGTGATATCACTTTGCTAGTGTCGTGCTAGACACCGAGGAGAAGACATGACAG
The DNA here is from genome assembly GCF_014892245.1 of Microbispora sitophila. NCBI lineage: Bacteria > Bacillati > Actinomycetota > Actinomycetes > Streptosporangiales > Streptosporangiaceae > Microbispora > Microbispora sitophila. The sequence continues at coordinate 261,100 of NZ_JADBGC010000013.1, forward strand.
ACCTGCAGATCGCCGTCGACATGCCGGCCCCCCAGACCCACGAGCGGACGGCGCGAGCGGCCTCGGGGTGGCCGATGCTGATCCTGGCCCTGATCGGCCTGCTGAGCCCGGCCGCGCTGATCCCGATCGGAGCCGGCCTCGCGGCCGACGGCAACGGCGGAGCGGGAGCCGCCCTGATCGCCGCCGGGGCGCTGCTCCTCCTGGCGGCCCTCGTCGTCCTGACCGGGCTCGCCGCGGTCGCCCCCGGTGAGGCGCGGGTGATCCAGTTGCTCGGCCGCTACGTGGGCACGGTCCGCACGCCCGGCCTCCGGTTCGTGGTGCCCTTCACGCAGAAGCGCCGGGTGTCGACCCGGATCCGCAACCACGAGACCGACGTCACCAAGGTCAACGACGCCGACGGCAACCCGATCGAGATGGCCGCCGTGGTGGTGTGGCAGGTCGAGGACACGGCGAAGGCCGTCTTCGAAGTGGACGACTTCGTGGAGTTCGTCGCCTTCCAGACCGAGACCGCGGTGCGTCACATCGCCGGCAGCTACCCGTACGACGGGCACGACGACATGCTGTCCCTGCGCCAGAACGCGGACGAGATCACCGGCCGGCTGTCGGCCGAGATCCAGGCCCGGGTGGCGTCGGCGGGAGTCAAGGTCATCGAGTCGCGCATCACCCGCCTGGCGTACGCTCCCGAGATCGCACAGGCCATGCTGCGCCGCCAGCAGGCCGGAGCGGTCGTCGCGGCCCGCCAGCGGATCGTGGACGGAGCCGTCGGCATGGTCGAGGCCGCCCTGGCCCGCCTGGACGAGCACGACGTGATCGAGCTCGACGAGGAGCGCAAGGCCACCATGGTCAGCAACCTGCTCGTCGTCCTGTGCGGCGACCGCGACGTGCAGCCCGTGGTGAACACCGGCTCCCTGTACCACTAGACCGTGGCGACCGAGAGAAAGAGCATCCTGCTGCGGCTGGACCCCGCGGTGCACGACGCGCTGGCCCGCTGGGCCGGCGACGAACTACGCAGCACCAACGCTCAGATCGAGTTCCTGCTGCGCCGGGCGCTGTCGGAGGCGGGACGGCTCCCGGGCGACGCCGGTCGCATCCCCCGGCGCGGCCGGCCCGCCAAGAAGGAGACCCCGCCTCCCGAGGCTCCCACCGCCGATCCGCCCGACGACTGAGAGGAAGGCAACCCCGTGGACGTCCCCGGCTCCCTGACGGCCCAGCTCTACCTGCTGGCCTACGACCCCCGCAAGGAGCGGGTGGTGACGAACTACCGCTTCCCCTACCTGCTCCGCGCGGCCGCGCTCACCGACCTGCTGCTCACCGGCCGGATCGCCGACGACGGGGGCAAGGTGCGCGTGGTGTCGGAGGCCCCGCTCGCCGACCCGGTCCTCGACGGCCTGCTGCACCAGATCGCCCAGTCAGGGCCCCGGCCATGGCGGCACTGGATCAGCAAGGACGGCCGCGCGACGGTCCGGGCGGTTCGCGACGAACTGGAGACGGGACGCTGGGTCAGGGTCGAGCTGCGCCAGCCGTTCCTCATCTTCAACAGAAGCTACGTCCGCGTACGCGACACGCGCGTGGTGAAACGACTCACGACGCAGGTCGCCGCCGCTCTCACCGGCCCGGTCTCCCGGGTCGGGGAGCGGGAGGCGGCCCTTGTCGGCCTGGCCGCCGCGGGAGAGCTCGGGACGATCCTCCCGCGAGCCAGACGACGGGCGCACAAGCAGCGCATCGCCCTGCTGGCCGAACGCGGCGGCCCGGCGGCGCCGGCCCTCCGCAAGGTCATCCAGCAGGCCCGCGCCGCGAGCGGCGGCTGACCTCGGGACGGACCCGCGCCCGGACTGCCTTCCGTTCACCTCCCGCAGGTGCGGAGCATGTTGAGCAGGGCGACCTTCTCCGCACGGGTCACCAAGAGCCGGTAGTGGTGCTTCACGGTGATCCATGAGGTCGCGTAGCGGCACCAGTAGGCACGGCGCGGCGGACGCCAGCTCTGCGGTCCCTGGCCTCCCTTGGCCATGTTGACGGAGTGGCTCACCACGACAAGCTCGGGACGGCTGAGGTCGTTGGCGAACGCCCGCCGCTTCGCCTGGCTCCATCGCTTGGCGCCGGAGCGCCAGGCGTACGCCAGGGGAACGACGTGGTCGATGTCGATCTGCTTCACGCTCTTCAGCACCTTGCCGTCGTACGGGCTGTGCCAGACGCCCTTCACGGCCTGGCACGCCCCGTTCCTCCGTACGCCCCGGCCCTGGCGGGTGAGCACCACCTCCCGCGCGTCGCACTCCCCCTTGTGGTGCGCCCATCGCGGCTGGAACCGCCGATGGCTGTAACCGCGAAGCGACAACGGCTGCGCGACCTTCAGCTGCGCCAACATGCGGCGGGCCGGCGCCCCGGCATCGGCCCGCCCGCGGGCGTCGGCCGCGGCCTGCGGGGCGATCGCGACAGCGGTGATCGGGAGGACCGCAAGGGACAGTACGGCGACCTGGAGGGTTCGACTTAAGGAGATCATGGTTCCAGCCATACCAGTCCCTCCCCACTGGCCGTGACGATATGCGGGCGCAGGGCGATCCGCGGGCGGGAATGTCCGGCGATCTCGGGTGGTTGCAAGGCGACGGAAGTTGAAGATTCAATTAGGAGGGCGGCCATGCCCGCTGTCACCGCCGACACTCTGACGCTGCCACGAATCGCCGCACCGGATCCGGCCGTCGCGGCCCCACGCCCCGTTCGCTCGGTGACGACCGCGCCCAGCGGCTTCGAGGGTGAGGGCTTCCCCGTACGGCGCGCGTTCGCCGGGGTGCCGCAGTCCGCGCTGGACCCGTTCATCCACATGGACCAGATGGGCGAGGTCGAGTACGCCCCCGGCGAGCCGAAGGGCACGCCATGGCATCCGCACCGCGGCTTCGAGACCGTCACGTACATCATCGACGGCGTCTTCGAGCACCAGGACTCCAACGGAGGCGGCGGCACCATCACCAACGGCGACACCCAGTGGATGACGGCCGGGTCCGGCCTCCTGCACATCGAGAAGCCGCCGGAGCACCTGGTGGTCTCGGGCGGGCTCTTCCACGGCATCCAGCTGTGGGTGAACCTTCCTCGGGCGCACAAGTTCCACCTGCCCCGCTACCAGGACATCCGGGGGCGGGAGGCGGTGCTGCTCGCCTCGGCCGACGGCGGCGCACTGCTGCGGGTGATCGCCGGGGAGCTGGACGGGCACGCCGGACCGGGCGTCACGTTCACCCCGATCACGATGGTGCACGCGACCGTCAGCCCCGGGGCCCGGCTCGACCTGCCGTGGAACCCGGAGTTCAACGCCCTCGCCTACGTCCTGGCCGGCCAGGGCTCCGTGGGCGCCGAGCGGCGGCCGGTCCGCAAGGGACAGCTCGCCGTCTTCGGGCCGGGCGGGTCACTGACCCTCGCGGCGGACACCGCCCAGCCCCAGGCCGAGCCCAACCTGGAGGTGCTGCTGCTCGGCGGGCAGCCGATCCGCGAGCCGGTCGTGCACTACGGGCCGTTCGTGATGAACACCCGCGCCGAGATCATCCAGGCGATGGAGGACTACCAGGCGGGCCGCCTGGGCGTCATCCCCGCCGAACGGGTTCCGCACGCCGACGGACCCCTGACCGCGACGGACTGACACGCCCGCCGAGAGAGGCCTGCCGGGGAGCGCACCCATCCGCCGCCCGGCCGGCCTCAAGCGGCAGAGCCACGATTCCCGCCGGTCACTCCGTCCCGAGCCCCGCGCTGATCGTACGCAGCGCTTCGAGGAGATCGCGGGCCGACGGAGCCTGCTCCGGATCGACGAGCCACTGGGCCGCCATCCCGCCGAGCAGTGCCTGGTAGAACGCGCCGACGGCCATCGCCTGGCGTACGTCCGCGGCCGGATCCAGGTGTTCGAAGATCGCCGCCAGCCCCAGCTTCGCCTGCCGGTTGGCGGTCGCGAACGCCTCGCGCAGCTCAGGGAGCCGATCCATCTGGGCGATGAGCTCGAACTGGATGGCCCACAACGGTCTCATCCTGGCGAAGGACTCGATGATCCGCGTCCAGGTCGCCTCGAATCGCTGCGCGGGGGCGCCGCCGAGTGACGCGTCGGCGGCGAGAGTCTGCTCGATCTCCTTTCCCCATTCCTCCATCGCCTGGATGAGGGCCGCGTCGAGCAGGGCCTTCGTCGATCTGAAGTGATAGCCGATGGCGGCGAGGCTCGTGCCGGCGGCCGCCGCGATGTCACGCGCGGTGGTGCCGGAGTATCCCTTCTCCATCAGGCACCGCTTGGCGCCCGCGAGCAGATCTTCCCGGTTTCCCATGCTCAGAGCCTAGCCCATGCCAGCACAAATGTCTTGGACATCTGTACTAGACAGATGACTGAGACGCTTGTACAGTTCACGGCATGGCGAACATCTTGATCTCCGGCGGAAGCGTCGCCGGACTGACGCTGGCTTTCTGGCTCCGCGAGCACGGCTTCGCGGTGACCGTCGTGGAACGCGCACCCTCGCCGCGGGACGGCGGCTACAAGATCGACATTCGGGGAGCGGCACTCGACGTCGCCGCCCGCATGGGCCTGCTGGACGAGGTGCGGCGGCACAGCACGGACATGCGGGTTGCACGCTTCGTCGACGCGCGCGGCCGGCAGATCGGCACGATGAGCGCGCAACTGTTCGGCGGCCGCGAGGGCGACGACGTCGAGATCATGCGCGGCGACCTCACCCGGCTCCTGCACGCGGCGACCCGAGACGGCGTCGAGTACGTCTTCGACGACTCCATCACCGCCCTGCGGGAGACCCCCGAAGGCGTGCACGTCACCTTCGCGAACGGCTCCCCTCGTACGTTCGACCTGGTGGTGGGCGCCGACGGCCTGCACTCCAACGTGCGGGCACTGGCCTTCGGCGAGGAGTCCCGGTTCGTCCACGATCTCGGGCACTACATCTCGATCTTCACGGTGCCCAACCATCTCCGCCTGGACCGTACGGAGATGATGTATCCGGCACCGGGCAGAAGCACCGGGATGTACAGCACCGGGCGTGGCGACGACGCCAAGGCGATGTTCCTCTTCTCCTCGCCGCCGCTGGAGTACGACCGGCGGGACGCCGCTCAGCAGAAGAAACTGCTCGCCGACGTCTTCTCCGGCCAGGGCTGGGAGGTCCCGCGCCTCCTCGACGCCCTGGAGGACGCGCCGGACTTCTACCTGGACTCGATCAGCCAGGTGCGCATGGACCGCTGGTCGTCGGGCCGGGTGGCGCTCGTGGGCGACGCCGCCTACGCGGCCTCACCCGCGTCCGGCCAGGGCACCAGCCTGGCCCTGGTCGGCGCCTACGTTCTCGCGGGCTGTCTCGCCGAGGCGGCGGGCGACCATGCCGCGGGGTTCGCCGCCTACGAGCGCGAGATGCGGCACTTCGTGGAGGAGAACCAGAAGCTCGCCGCGAACAACCTCAAGGGCATGGTGCTGAAGTCCGCGGCACAGATCCGGTTCCAGATGCTGATGTTGCGGCTGATGCCGCATCTGCCGGGGAAGAACCGCATGATCGAGCGGGTCACCGAACCCATCCGCAGGGCCGCGACCGCGATCACGCTCAGGGATTACCGAGCGCCGGCCTCGTAGCCGTGCACACCGTCATCCGCACGATCGCCGGGACGGGGAAGAGCATGAGATACAGGTTCGGTATCCACCAGGCGAGGGAGAAGTCTCCGCGCAGGGTCCAGAACGCGATCGCCATGAGCCCCGAGGCCGTCGTCAGCACGAGCGAGACCAGCATCAGCGGCGTACCGCTCGGCGAGCCGCGGCGCAGGAGGCGGAGGCTCGCCAGGCCGGTGGCGCCGGCCGGCAGGTCGATCCAGAGGAAAGACCAGTTCCAGGCGACCATCAAGGGGTCGGCGTAGTCGGCGAACGCCCACTGCGGGGGAATCAGGCCCAGGCCGGTGATCGTGAAGTAGGCCACGAAGCCGAGGTCGGTCACCAGCATCAACGCCTTAGTCACGCGCAGCATGGTCGATCGCCTCCATCAGGTAGCGACGGGTTCGCTCGTGGAGCTCCGGCCCGGGTTCGCTCAGTCCGAGCAGCCGGACGGCCCACCAGCCGTCAACCGCCAGTCGTACGGCCGTCGCGACGGCCGGGTCGATGCCGTCGTCGACCAGCCGGGCCTGCCAGGCCGCGAACCGCTCACGCAGCGGCTCGAGAGCCGCCGGACAGACCAGCACTCCCGCCAGAAGCGCCGCGGTGACGCGGTCGGCGGGGACAGCGGGGGCATGCCTCTCGGGGATCGTGGCCTCGACGTACGCGCGCAGGAAGTCGCCCGGCCGGCCACCCGCCTGCGCCAGCGCCTCGTCGAAGACCTTCGTCAACCGCTCGACCATGGCGGCGACCAGCGCCTGCTTGGTCGGGAAGTGATAGAAGAGCCCGCCCTTGGACACGCCCGCCCGCCGGGCGACGGCGTCGAGGGTGAGCGACTCGGCCCCTTCCGCCAGCAGGACCTCGGCGGCGGCGTCGAGCAGTCGGTCTTTGGAACTCGGCCTTGGCACAGGGCCAAACTATACCGGCCGACCGGTGTAGTTTCGGGCCCGGCAACATTGAGGGGTTATCCGGCATCTCACCCCATATGAGATTGCGTACGGTTCTCGCGACACTTCTCCTGACCGCTGTTCCGCTGAACGGACAGCCCGCGGCGGCGGCCACGCCGGTCACGATCGCGTACGCCCAGCGAACGCAGACCTGGGAACTGGTGCTCACCAACGGAGACGTGGTGAAGGTGCCCGAAGCGCTCGCCGTGGCGCCCCGCGACACGGTCAACGCCGGGACCCGGACGGCGTTCCTGATCAGCGGGGACGGCCGGCACTTCTTCTACTTCCGTAAGTCGGACGGACTGTTCGTCGAGCGGACTCTGCACGGCGAGGAAAGAGCGATCCGGAACATCGAGGCGTACACGACCGGCGAGGAGTGGCCGTCGGTGTCGGACGACGGCAGTTTCGTGGTCACCGGGACCTCGGCGCCGGGACTGGGGGTCTTGGTGGACCTGCGGAAAGGCAAGACGTTGCCGCTGCCCGGAGGGACGGACCAGTGGGGCTTCGCGGGCTTCAGCCCGGACAGCAACCGGCTGCTGATGGAAGGGGTGGGGGGTCGGGTGACGGTGTTCGACCGAGGGCTGCGCACCCGGCTGCGGTCGAAGACGCGGCTGTCGCCGATGGCCCTGGCGAACGACTACGTGACAGCGGCGGCGCCTGTCGGTTCGTGGCCCAAGTCTCGCAAGCTGCGCCTGCTCAACCTGCGTACCGGCAAGGCGAGCGGCACCGTGACCGTGCGGTTGCCCCGGGGACAGTACGTCGACGACCTCGACTTCGATAAGGCGGGACGCCTGATCGTCCGGTCGAAGACCAGGACGGGCGTCGCGGTCTACCGGGTCTCGAAGACGACCGGAAAGGCGACACCGCTACGGACGATCACCAGGCCCGACGTGAAGGTCTGGGTGCTCCCCGGGGACGACGACTACGAGCCGTGGACGGAGAAGAAGTGAGTCCGGCCCTTGCCACCGGCGACGTGTGAACGGCTCCCCTCCATCAGACGTCGTACTGGTGAGCGGAAGGGGAAGCATCGTGCGTACCGTATTCGTCTCGACCATGACGGCGCTCGGGCTGGCGTGCCTGCCGGCCGTGGCGGCCCACGGCGTGAGCCGGCAAGGCGGCCAGACCGGGGAGAGCGCGCCGGCGTGGCGGCTGACCAGGGTGAACACGCTGCCCGGGGACGACGCCCTCAACGACGTGACGGCCCTGGGCAACGGGTCGGTGTGGGCGGCCGGACACCGGGTCGTGAACGGCGGGCAGCGCGGCCTGGTCCAGTGGTTCGACGGCGGATCGTGGAAGGTGCTCCCCGGCAGCCCGCCGTACGAACTGACGGCCGTGACGGCCAGCTCGAACAGGGACGTGTGGGTCTTCGGTCCGGGGAAGGCCGCTCGGTGGAACGGCCGCGCGTGGTCCACCGCCTCGCTCGGCAGCGGCTTCTCCGCGACGGACGCCGACGGAACGGGCGCGAAGGACGTCTGGGCGGTCGCCGAGTCCTCGGCCTCGGCCCGGCACTGGACCGGGTCCTCCTGGAAGAGCGTGCGGTTGCCGGCCCGCGCCGCCGCCGTCGACGCGTACAAGGCCGGTGACGTCTGGGCGGCGGGAACCAAGGGCGATCGTCCCGCGATCATGCGGTGGAACGGAAGGTCCTGGGCGCTGGTGCCCACGCCCGCGATCACGCGTCCCGCGCCCGACGCCGCCGCGGTCCTCAACGACATCGCCGTCGTGAGCCCCGGCAACGTGTGGGCCGTCGGCGGCGTCACCTGGGAAGGCGCCGACGACGAGGGTGACGACGTGACCTACAGCCGCACCCTGGTCATGCGCTGGAACGGCCATTCATGGCTCGCCTCAGTCGGTGCCGTCAACGCCCAGCCGTACACGGAGGTGGAGCCCGACGGCAAGGGCGGCGTGTGGGTCGTGCAGGGCAGCTGGAACCCCACCCTGTGGCACGTCACGGGTTCGGCCTGGCGGAGCACTCCGCTCCCCCGGAAGGCCGGCACCGACGCCGCTCTGTTCTCGATCGCGCGCAGGCCCGGGACGGCGACGGTGTGGGGTGCGGGGTTCACCGTGCCGCAGGGCGACCCCGACGACCCCTCGGCCGACGGCACCTTCTGGCGTACGCGCTGACCGGCTGAAATCGCCATACGGTGAACCGGTAGGAGTGGCCGAAGGCGGAGAGGTGAGCATGCGGGGGAGCGAAGTCCCTCATCGCGCGGGGCGTCCTGACGCCGACTCTCGCAGCCGCCGCCTTCGGCTCGGCGTGCTCGGCCGGGTCCCAGACCACACCACCGCAGACGCGGACAGGTCTTCCCACTCCGTCGGCCACCCTCCGTCCCGCCACGACCGTCTATCCGGGAGCGGAATGGCGTCGCATCAGCCCGGATGACGCCGGTTTCGATCGCGCCGGGTTGGAGAAGATCGCTCTCGATGCCGGGAGGAGAGGCGCGAACTGCCTGGTCGTGATCCGGCATGGGCGACTCGTGGCCGACTGGCACTGGAACGGCACCGACACGACCACCAGCCAGGAGGTTTTCTCCGCGACCAAGTCCTACGCCGGCACCCTGGTCGGCATCGCCGAAGCGGAGGGCAGGCTTTCCATCGACGACAAGGTGTCTGAGTACGTCCCCGAATGGGCGGGCACCCCCTCCGCAGACGTCACTATCAAGGACATCCTGACCAACGTCTCCGGCCGGCACTGGGATGTCGACACCGACTACCGCCGCCTCGTACGGGCCGCCGGTCGCACCGGCTTCGCCGTCGGTCTCGCCCAGGACGCGGCCCCCGGGGACGTCTGGGCGAGGCGGCGACCGGCCGGCCGTCGCAGAAGCTGAACGCCGCGTACGGCTACCTGTGGTGGATGAACGCCCGCGGTCCCGTCGTCGACCCGCTGAAGCCCAGCACGCGAGAGCGGAGTTCCGCCGCCCCGCGCCGGCGCCTGGTCGACGGCGCACCTCACGACATGCACTGGGCACTGGGTTTCGGCGGTCAGGTCGTCCAGGTCGATCCCGGCTCGGACACGGTCGTCGTACGGCTCGGACGGAATGTCCCGGGAGACCGTACGGGCCTGCCGAAACCGCCGAAGTAGTGACCACGGCCCTCGTGAAGCCGTAGGGAGACCAGCGCTGCGCGAGCCGGGGCGATCGACGGCCAGGGTCGGCGAGTCATACCAGTTCGTGCAGGGCGGTGATCACCCGCCGACCGGTGGGTGTGGTGAAGTCGCGCACCATGTCGGCGGCGAAACCCGCCACGGAGGTCACCACGCCGCCCGCGGCCTCGATCTGCCGCAGGGCGGCGTCTTCGGTGCGGGCGGTGACGCCTCCGCAGGCGTCTACCAGGACCTGTACGCCGAGGCCGTGCGTGAGCGCGTCGAGGGCGGTGCGCAGCACCACGATCTCCGTCGTCACCCCGCAGATCACCAGGGTGGGACGGCCCGCGGCCAGGACGGCCTCACGCCAGACGGCGTCGTCCCAGCAGGACGGTCCGGTGCGCACGTACGGCTCACCGTCCGGCACCTCCTCGATCATCACCGGGCCGCCCGGGCGAGGTGCGGCAGAGACGGTGAACGGTATGCCGAGGGCTGTGACGAGTCCGTTCAGAACCCTGGCCGCGCGGCGGACGGACGAGGCCGGATTGGTGGCACTGACGTCGACGATGCCGTCCTGGAGGTCGGCGAACACGACGTGGACGGAGGCGGGATTCAGCACCGTTCTGACTCCTAATCGTTCATAGTTTGAATGATATTGAGACGGTAGCATTATGGGCATGAACGATGTCAAGCTGACCTCCACGCTGGCCTTCCGGCTCGGCACGCTGGGGGCCGTCATGACCGAGCGGTTCTCGGCACGCCTGGCCGACCACGGCCTCAAGCCCAAACACGTGGGGTTGCTGGCGCTGCTGGAGTCCGGAACGGCGACCTCTCAGCTCGACATCGCCAAGCTCATGAACGTGGCACCCAGCCTGGTGGTGTCGCTCGCCGACCGGCTGGAGGAGCTCGGCGCCGTACGACGTGAACGCGATCCCCTGGACCGCCGCAGGCAGACACTCGCGCTCACCGGCGAGGGCCGGGAGCTGCTGGCCACATGCGCCGCGGCGGCGGCCGAACTCGACACGGAACTGACCGCCGGCCTCAGCCCCGAGGAGACGGAGGCGCTGCGAAGCACCCTGGGCACTCTGGCCCGCCGCAACGGCCTGCCCGCCGACTAGGCGGCCGACATCCCCTCCCTGCCCAACCTCAGCACGTACGACTCACAGGAGACGTCGGCCAGGTCGTTCCGGCGCGCCGTTCGCTGGCTATACGCGCGTGCGTTGACGGCCCGCAAAGCGCTCGACGCGTGTGACGCGCATCACACTCCCCGCCGTGCAGACACTCCTTGACCTGCGGTTTTGGGCTTTTGATCCTTTTTACGCGATCCTTACCCGTTTGGGGCCTTTGCGACAATATGGGGCAAGTTGGTAGTTTCCTTGCCCTACGACGGGGTCCACGTGACGCCGCCGTTACGAACCCGGCCGGTGTTCGAAATCGACCATCCACTGTCACCGTCGCCACGCCCTCCCGCCCCCCTGGGCGCCGGTGATGCCGAATCCGTGCAGCAAGGAGGCCCGGAGCCGGGGAACCAATCGACCTTCGACGAAGGTCTGGGGTGAATCGGCGCGTCAGCGTCGTAGGGCGACTTCCCCGCCCGAATCCGTCAGCTAACCCGGTAGGCACAAGCGGAAGACCCTAGGGAGAGATCCCCTGTCTACCAACTCCACCACTCTGCTCCGCATCGCCTGCGTCACGATCAGTAGCGCAGCACTCACCGCCTCCGTAGGAGCCTTGAGCGCGCTCCCCGCGGCCGCCGCGTCGGGGGCGGTGGCAGCCCCGCCAACGGCCTCGACGGTCATCCCACCCGAGCCCCCCGCCACGGTGACCACCCCGTACAACGGCGCGGCCCCCGCGGCGTCCACGGCGGATGACTCCGCGAACACGAAGGTCACCAAGTCCGCTCTCCAGCAGGAGAAGGCCGAGCACGCCATCAAGGTGGCGAAAAGGCACCTCGGCGATCCGTACATATGGGGCGCCACGGGCCCACGGGCGTTCGACTGCTCCGGGCTCGTCCAGTTCGCCTGGCGCAAGGCCGGCGTCAAGCTCCCGCGCACGACGTGGTCGATGCTCAGCGCCGTCAAGAAGAAGGTCTCCCTGGCGCATCTCAAGCCCGGCGACCTCATCTTCACCAGTGGCGGCGGCCACGTGGGCATGTACATAGGGCACAAAAAGGTGATCAGCGCCCCCCACAGCGGCGCGGTGGTCAGCGTCGACAAGCTCAACGGCTACTGGAGGAGCAGCTTCCTCACCGCCGTACGCCCCGGCGTCTGACCCCGGGGCCGCGGATACATCCTCGGCGGAGATGTCCCTGGGCGTGCCGCCGCCAAGGGCATCTCTGCCGATCGGACTACGCGCCATCCGCGATGAGGCGCAACGACCCCAAACTGCTCCGTCGACTGAGGCGCGTCGACGTCCCCACTCTCCTGCAAGCGCTGCGCTTCAGCCTGTGCCCGGCGGGGGCGGGACCTTGCGGGCGGAGGCCGCGAGCCGCTCCGCGAGCGCGACGACGAGACCGCGGAGCTCGTCCGGTCGCTCGATGACGAACGGCCGGTCGAGCGACGCGAGCACCGGAGGCAACCAGTCGAGCCGCTCCGCCCGCACCTCGACGCGGAGCCAGCCCTCGGTCTCGGGATCCGCGCCTTCCGTGGACGGGGACTCCTCCACGGTCGCGACGCCGGCGGGAAGCCGGGCGCGGATCTGCTCGACCGTTCCCTGCATTCGCAGGACCACTTCATGCCGATACCGAGCCTTGGCGAACCCCGACAGGACGTGCTGCGCCGGATCGAGCCCGGCGGGCGGCTCGAACGAACCGGGCAGGGTCCTCGCGTCCGCGATGCGATCCAGCCGGAAGGTCCGATCCTCGCCGATCTCGGGATCCGCACCCGTGACGTACCACCGGCCCGAATGGGCGACGAGCCCGTACGGATGCAGCGTGCGTTCGCTGCGCCGGCCGTCGGCGGCGGTGTACCTGATCGAGATCGGCCGGTGATGACGCACGGCATCGGCGACGGAGAGCAGGACCGCGGTCTCCGGGGCGGCGAACTCGCCGGGCGGAGCCGTGAAGGCGAGGGATTCGAGCACGGTGCCGAGCCTGCGGGCGAGCCGCTCGGGCAGGACCCGCCGGATCTTGGCCGCCGCCGTCTCACTCGCCGTGCCCGTCGTCGTCGTCAACCCTGACCGGCGGCCGGCGACCAGGCCGAGCAGCACGGCGAGCGCTTCGTCGTCGCTCAGCATGAGCGGAGGCATGCGATATCCGGGGGCGAGCCGATACCCGCCGTAGCGGCCGCGCACGGACTCGACGGGCACGTCGAGGTCGATCAGGTGGTCCACGTATCGCCGCACGGTGCGCTCGTCGACGCCGAGCCGGTCGGCGAGCTCGGCCATGGTCCGGATGCCGCCCGACTGCAGAAGCTCCAGCAGTGTGAGCACGCGATGAGTAGGTCGAGCCACGTCACAACAATCTAGTGAAAATACTGGGCGGTTTCTGTCCGGTATTCGCTCTAGTGTGCCGCGGGAGGACACCCCCACGAACCAGGGAGATCACCATGGACTTCGTATCGATCCGCATCATCACGGGCGACGTCGCGCGCCTCGTCGACTTCTACGAGCGAGCCACGGGAGTGCGGGCCAGTTGGTCCAGCGAGGACTTCGCCGAGCTCAGGACCGCCTCCGCCACCCTCGCGATCGGCAGCACCCGCACCGTCCCGCTCTTCGCCCCCGGCGCCGCCCGGCCTGCCGGCAACCGCAGCGTGATCATCGAGTTCCTCGTCGACGACGTGGACGGCGTGCATCAGAACCTGGTCGGCTTCGTCGAGGAGTTCGTCAACGAGCCCACGACGATGCCCTGGGGCAACCGGTCTCTCCTGTTCCGCGACCCCGACGGGAACCTCGTCAACTTCTTCACTCCGGTCAGCCCGGCCGCCATCGAGAAGTTCGCCCGCTGACGACGCGACACCGCCCCTCGTTCGACCGCCCGCGCCAAAATCGTCCAGGTGTTTTCCAGGCGACAAATGCCGACGATCGGCGCCACCGGGTGATGCCAAACGCCCAGCCGTTCGGCGATGGGATGACGGAAACGGCACCGCGCCGAATGGCGGCCTCGTCTCCGGAGTAGCCGAGGCGCCGACGATGAAAATTTCATCCCGGCGGCAACGGCAGCCGCTGCTTCTTTCCTGGTCAGAACCGCGGGAATGGACGGTTACCGGCGAGGGACTCCCGAGGAGAAGGCGAAATTCTTGACAGATCTCATGACTTCATATTTGCTCCGCTTCGCCACCACCTCCAGTCGCCCGGCAGAGAGGAGCATTTGGCCGCCCCCGTCACTGTTAGCGTTAACATGTCTGCTGGCTCAACGCCAGACGGAACTGATCGGGATCGGCAGATTCCGGCGAACGCCATGCCAGCGCTAACGGGCATCTGAACTCGCCATGCTCTTCTGCAGCAGGAGGGAAGGCGAGCACGCGCGCGCCGACGATGGTCGGTCGCCGCGCTCCTGCGGGTCGACTGACGGTGGGCTCACTTAGCGTTCGAATCCGTCCGGGGAGGCCGCACGGCCGGCATCCACATGCCGACTGCGGACGATCCACCGGGTGAAGGAAAAACAAATGGCTTCCCTATCGACGCATGTCGATTTTCGAACGGCAAAAGGAGTTGCGTGAAGTTGAGACAGAGATCCATCTTTACCGCCATCGCGGCCGCCGCACTTCTCGTCCTGACCACGGGACGTATGGCACTGAGCGACAGCCTCGGCGCGACCACGCCGTCCTCGATCAGCGCCGTCGCAGCGGCGACCGCCGGATGCGGCAAGACCCCGACGCTGAGAAGCGGTTCACAAACGATCACGACCAGCGGCAAGAATCGCACCTGGATCCTGAGGATTCCCGACAACTACGACAACAACCACCCCTACCGATTGATCTTCGCGTACCACTGGTTGAACGGCACCGCCCAGATTGTCGACACGGGCGGATCGGACGGAGCCGTCTGGTCCTACTACGGGCTCAAGCAACTTTCGAACAACAGCACGATCTTCATCGCGCCCCAGGGCATCAACAATGGCTGGGGCAACACCAACGGTGAAGACCTGACCTTCACCGACGACGTGCTGAAGCGGGTCGAGGGCGATCTCTGTGTCGACACGACGCAGCGCTTCGCCATGGGATGGAGCTACGGCGGCGCGATGAGCTTCGCGGTCGCGTGTGCCCGGCCGACGGTCTTCCGTGCGGTCGCGGTCTACTCCGGCGCGCAGCTCAGCGGGTGCAACGGCGGCACCCAGCCGGTCGCGTACATGGGAATCCACGGCACCCATGACTCGGTGCTCAACATCTCGCAGGGACGGTCACTGCGTGACAGGTTCGTCACGAACAACGGCTGCACCCCCATGACTCCGCGGGAGCCGGCGCAGGGCAGCCTGACGCACATCATCACCGCCTACTCGGGGTGCCGGGCCGGATACCCGGTCGTGTGGGCCGCGTTCGACGGGGATCACACCCCCTCCCCGAACGACGGGTCCACCTCCACCAGCGGTGCCAGGACCTGGACTTCGGGAGAGGTGTGGAAGTTCTTCACGCAGTTCCAGTCCGGTCCGTCGACGTCTCCCTCCCCCTCGCCCTCCCAGTCCCCGTCCCCGTCGTCGTCCCCGTCGTCGTCGCCTTCCCCGTCACCGTCGCCCAGCGGCGGTTCGGGCGCCTGCCGCGTCAGCGCCACCGTGAACGCCTGGAACAACGGGCTGACGGAGAACCTCACCATCACCAACACCGGCGCTTCCACCATCAACGGCTGGTCGCTGACCTTCGCCCTGCCCGGCGGACAGACCATCACCAACGGATGGAACGCCACCTACTCCCCCACCAGCGGACAGGTCACGGCGACAAACGTCAGTTACAACGGCACGCTGGCGCCCGGAGCCTCCACTGAGATCGGCTTCCAGGCCACCCACACCGGCAACGCCGCCAAGCCCACCGCGTTCACCCTCAACGGAAGCCCCTGCGTCATCGCCTGATCGACGAGGATCACCGGGGGTGGCGTCCGGCCGGACTCCACCCCCGGGCCCTCCCGGCGTAGGCGTCATGTCGCGGAAGGTTTGCGATCAGGTCACCAAGGCGGCCAAGTGGCCTCACGCTGACTAGCCTCACCGGCATGCCCCTTGCCTCGATTCCCAGCCCTTCCCAAGGGGTCTGGTATCTCGGATTCGTTCCGATCCGGGCCTACGCATTGTGCTTCATCCTCGCGATCGTCTTCGGCACCTGGCTCAGCGAGCGCCGCTGGCGCGCCCAGGGCGGCGAGAAGGGCGGGATCAGCGACATCGCGGTCCCCGCAGTCATCTTCGGCCTGATCGGCGCACGCCTCTACCACGTCATCACCGACTGGCAGACCTACTTCGGCCCGCGCGCGATCAAGGAGCCCTACCGGGCGCTGTTCATCTGGGAAGGCGGGCTCAGCATCTGGGGCGCGGTCGCCCTGGGAGGCGTGGGCGTGTGGCTGGCCTGCCGCCGCCGGGGATTGTCTCTGGGCGCCGTGGCCGACACGGTCGCGCCCGGCATCGCGTTCGGGCAGGCCATCGCCCGCTGGGGCAACTGGTTCAACCAGGAGCTGTACGGCAGTCCGACCACGTTGCCGTGGGGCCTGGAGATCGACCAGGCGCACGGCGGCGAGCCAGGCGTGCTCTACCACCCGACGTTCCTGTACGAGTCGCTGTGGGACGCGGCACTCGGGTTCGGACTGATCCTGGCCGGCAGGCGGTTCACGCTGCGCCACGGTCGCCTCTTCGCCCTCTACGTCGCCGGCTACACGTTCGGGCGGTTCTGGATCGAGGGGCTGCGGATCGACCCGGTGGGCGGAGTGGACCACGCGGTGACGCTCCTGGGGCTGCGGATCAACCAGTGGACCTCGATCGTGCTGTTCGTCGGCGCGCTGGTCTATCTCTGGGTGACTCGTGACAAGGGCGCCGAACAGCTCGTGGTGCCGGCCTCACACCACAAGGCCTCACACGAGGAGAACGACGGGCAGGCCTCCGATCCGATCGAGAGCACCTGACGAACGCGCTGGTGCCGTTGCTCCCTCATGACCGCCCGGTCGCCGGGCCGAGCGTGAGCCCGGCGGCCAGAGCGTCGAGCATGCCCTGGCGGAACGCGCGCATGGACGGCACGGTCGCGTGGTGGTCGAAGTCGGCGCCGTGGTACATGCCGGGCTCGACGACGAGGTCGACCGGCACACCGGCCGCCCTGAGCCGTTCGGCGTAGCGCAGGTTCTCCGAGTAGAACAGGTCGAGGTCCCCGACGCCGATCCACGCGGGCGGTAGGCCGCGGAGATCCTCACGGCGGCCCGCCGCGGCGTAGACGAGGGGTTCGGCGACGCGCGACCCACGACCGAGATAGCAGGTCCAGGCGTACGTGTTGGAGCGCGGCGTCCACCCGATCCTGCCGCGTCCCCGATGGTCGCGCACCAGGGCCGTACGGTCGTCCAGCATGGGATAGAGGAGCATCTGGAACGCCACCGGAAGCCCGTGATCGTGCGCCTTCTGCACGACCGAGGCCGCCAGTCCGCCGCCGGCGCTCGCTCCGCCCACCGCGACGCGCGCACCGTCCACGCCGAGTGCGGGGGCGGCGTCGTGCAGCCAGCGCAGCGCGGCGAAGCAGTCGTCGAACCCGTCCGGGAAGGGATGCTCCGGAGCGAGCCGGTAGCGTGCGCTCACCACCACGATCCGCAGGTCGCGGGCGATGCGGCTGCACAGTTCGTGGTCGCTCTCGGGGTGGCCGAGAATCGTGCCACCCCCGTGGATCCACAACAGCGCCCCGCCGGGGCGCCGGCGGCCCGGCGACTCGTACACGAAGGCGTCCCGTCCGCCGGGGACATCGTGCCGCGTGACCGCCACCCCGGCGACCGGGTGCGTCGTGCGGCGTGAAAGCCGCCGGGCGAGGGTCAGGCTCAGCCTGCCGGTGACCGGGAGCGGCAGCCACAGCGCCGGTGTCCTCAGCTCCGGCGCGACGGCCGACAGCGTGTGGTGACGACGCGCCACCGACGCCGCCACCGAGGCCGCGACGGCGGCCGCCCCGAGCACTCCCGCCGCCGCGCCGCGCGACGTGCTCAACGCCCTGCTCCCGTGGACACGGGAACGACCACAGAGGTGGCGGCTTCGCGCAGGGTGAGTTCGAGAACCGGCGCGATCGTCCCGCCGAAGGCGCCCCTCGCCTCGGCGGGCCCGGCCTTCCACGGATCCGGCCCTCCGACGGAGCGGTAGTTGAGGAAGCTCACGACCTTCAGGTCGGGCAGAACCAGCCAGGCGTACGCCTGGTCGGGCTCTTCCGCGGGGTTGCGCAGCACGAGCCCCGAGCCGTTGAGCGGCGTGTAAGGCCCGGTGAGGCTGGGGGCGACGAAGCCGTAGAGCCCCGTGGGCGCGCTCCCCGGCGGGTGGAACGAGTGACGGTGTGTGGAGAAGAAGAGGTAGTACGACGACCGGTACACCACGATGTGCGGCCGTTCGATCTCGTGGTTGACCCCCTCGGCCACGAGGAGGGGCGGCCGCAACGACCAGCCATCCGGCCCTGCGGCGGCGAGGGCCACCGCACCCATGAAGGCGTGGTCCGCGTCGGCGGACGGGGCGACGGACGCCGCGACGAGCAGATACTCGCGCCCGTCGGCCGGGTCGCGGAACCAGCCGGGATCGCGGAATGCCCTGATCCGCCCTGGTCCTCCCTCGATGTCGTCGGCCGGCAGGTACGTCACGCCGTCCGAGCGGAGGACCTCCCGGTGCTCGGCGGCCTGTTCCAGCAGGACCCGGCCGCCCTCGGTCACCAGCCGGGCGCGGGCCTCGACGACGGTCTGGGCGAACGTCGGGCGGGCCTCCCCTCGCCGGCCCGCCGCCGTGTAGAACACCGACACCGTGCCGTCCGGTCTGCGGACCGCCGATCCCGACCATTCGCGGCTGCCCGGCGAGGCGCCGTCGGCGAAGGCGTGGCCGAGGTCGGTCCAGCCGTCGCCATCCCTGGCGAGCAGCCGGAGGCGGGCGCGGTCGTGACGCTCCTCGGGGTGGCCGAGGGCGGGCGCGGAAAGCGCCATCCACAACTCGCGGCCCCGCACCACGGACGTCGAGCCGTCCTCCTCCTGGATCGGCCACAGATCCCAGACGTCGTCGTGGGGCAGCACGCGCGGCGGCGCCGGAAGGCCGATGACCGGTGCCGTCGTCGCCGCACCGCCGGTCGGCTCGGCGAGGTGCCGCCGCGTCCAGCGCGCGGGCTCGCCGTTCACGCGGTTCCCCTGTCACGTCGCCGTCCGCCGGCGAGCGCCTCGTACGCGCCGGACCGGATCTCCGGTCCGGGCGTGCCGTCTCGCCGCCCCCATGGAGCCATTCGAAGAACCTCCAACTCAGTCGCGCGGGGCGTTTCCCGGCGCGTCACGGAAAACGGATGAATTCGGCGCGGGCCCCACCGCGCGTGCGAGTTCCACGGCTCCGACCACTCCCGAGCGGTCGCCGAGAGATGGGCCGGTGACGTACTCGTCCATCGCCGCGGGGCCGACGGGCACCGGCGCCCCCGGGTAGCCGGCGGCGAGGGCGAGCAGCCGCGCCCGCACAGCCGGCAGCAGCGCGGGGTGCTTGGCGACGCCCCCACCCACGACGATCCGCTCGGGCGACAGCGCGTAGGTCAGGTTCATGACGGCGAGGGCGACGTACTCGGCCTCGAGTTCCCAGGCCGACGGGTCGTCCAGACGCTCGGCGGGGCGCCCCCACCGAAGGCGCATCGCCTCACCCGACGCGAGCCCTTCCAGGCAGTCGCCGTGGAACGGACAGCTCCCCGCGAACGGGTCCCTGACCGGGTCGTGGGGGACGCGGATGTGGCCGAACTCAGGGTGCAGAAGTCCGTGCAGGAGCCCGTCGTTCACCACCACACCCACGCCGACGCCGGTGCCCACGGTCATGTAGGCGAACGTGCCGAGGCCCGCGCCCGCTCCCCGGCGCCATTCCCCCAGCGCCGCGGCGTTGACGTCCGTGTCCAGGCGGACGGGTACGCCGAGCGCGGCGCGCAGAGGGGAGACGACGTCGACGTTCGACCAGCCCGGCTTGGGCGTGGCCAGGACGCGGCCGTACGTCGGCGAGCCCGGTCGCACATCCACCGGGCCGAAGGTGCCGATCCCGAGCGCGGCGAGCGGTCGATGGTCCCCGAAGAACCGCACCGCGGCGCGGATGGTCGTCTCCGGCGTACTCGTGGGGATCACTTCGGTCGAGAGAAGGCCTCCCCCGGCGTCGGCGACCGCGCACACCCACTTCGTCCCGCCCGCTTCGATCCCCCCGTAGAACGGGGCGGCTCCGTCCATGCGCGTCACCCCTTCAGGGAGCCCTGGAGCAGAGCCGTGACGAAACGGCGCTGGAAGATGAGGAAGATCACGAGCGTGGGGGTCAGGATCAGCAGCGACCCCGCGCACAGCAGCGGCATGTCGGTTCCCCACTGCCCCTGGAAGGCGCCCAGGGCCCCGGACATCGTCCGCTTCAGCGGGTCGTCGACGAGGACGATCGCCAGGAGGAACTGGTTCCAGGTCCACAGGAACAACAGGATGGCCAGGGACGACAGCGCCGGCATGGCCAGCGGGACGTGGATGCGCCAGAAGAGCTGCCACACGTTCGCACCGTCCATCCGCGCGCCCTCGGACAGCTCGTCGGGCATGTTGACGAAGTGCGCCCGCATCCAGAAGACCGCGAACGGCATGAACAGCCCGATGAGCGGCAGGATGATGGCCCACCGGGTGTTCAGCAGCCCCATGTCGCGCACCTGGTAGTACAGCGGCGTGATGATGCCCTCGAACGGCAGCGTCAGCCCGAGCACGAACGCGAGGAACACCAGATTCCGTCCCGCCATCCGCAGGTGACCGATGGCGAAACCCGCCAGCGTCCCGAGGAGCAGCGAGACCGGAACCACGCCGAGCACGATGAGCGTGCTCGATTTCACCAGCTCGATCATCCGCGCGGCCTGGAACGCCTTGACGAAGTTGCCCCACTGCGGATCGCGCGGCCACTCCAGGCCTGAGGGGTAGCTGCCGGACGGGTGCAGGGCGGTGACGAACAGGCTGGCGAACGGCATGAGCGTGACCGCCATCAGCAGGACGAGCAGCAGCCTTCCTGTCCAGGTCTCCCGACGTCCGACGATCATGAGGACCTGTCCTTGGTGAGCCACTGGATGGGAAGGGCGACGAGGAGGACGAGCACCATGAGCACGACGGCCAGTGCGGACGCCATGCCCACCTGCCGCTCGGAGAAGGCGAGGTAGTAGATCTCCAGCCCGGGGACCATGGTCGCGTTCCCCGGTCCGCCCTGCGTGGAGACGTAGACGATGTCGAAGCTCGCCAGAGCCGCGATCACGGTCACCGTGACGCAGACGCCGATCTCCTGCCGCAGGCTGGGCACGGTGATCGAGACGAACTCGCGCAGCGGCCCTGCTCCGTCCATCCGGGCCGCCTCGTACAGCGCCGGGTCGATCTTGCTCATGCCGGACAGGAGAAGGATCGTGCACAGGCCGAGCAGCACCCACGCCCCGATCACGCCGACCGCCGGCAGGGCCGTGGAGAAGTCGCCCAGCCACGCGCGTGCCACGCCGCCGAGTCCGGCGTACGTGAGCAGCTGGTTGACCAGTCCGTTCGACGACAGCAGCCAGCTCCAGGCGATGCCGGCGGCGACGAGCGGGATGACCTGCGGCAGGAACAGGATCGTCCGCGCCACCAGCGCGAGCCGGCTCGTGGCGATCCGGCGGATCGTCGAGGCGATCACCAGGCCCAGCACGACCGGGATCACGCTGAAGAAGACGATCAGCTTGACCGCGTTGAGGATGGAGGCGAACAGGTCGGGGTCGGTGAACACCCTGACGTAGTTGCCCAGTCCGGCCCAGGTGGACGGGCCGATGCCGTCCCATCGGTACATCGAGTACTGGACGGTGAGCGCGATCGGGCGCAGTACGAAGACCGCGTAGACGCCGAGTGCCGGAGCCACGAAGAGCCAGCCGACCCAACTCGGCGTGCGGAGCCCCGCCGCGCGGGCGGGGCTCCGCTTCCTCGTCACGGCTGCCCGGCCGGGGCGGGTCGCAGGGGGATCGACCGCGCTGTCGGGAGTCGGCCGTGTCATCGGTGCTCAGCTCCCCCCGACCTGGCTCGTGTAGTCGCTCTGCACCGACTTCAGCAGCGCCTCGGGGGTCTGCTGCCCGGCCACCAGCTTCTGCAACTGGGGGGTCCAGCTCTTGGCGTAGATCGCGCCGGTGGCGTTGGCGATGAAGTCCATCGCGCCGTTGTCCTCGGCGATCTTCGCCCCTGCCTCCAGGGTGCTCGCTGTGACCGTGCCCTTCGTCACCTCCGGCATGGGGGCGTCCGCCGGGCCCATCGGGTGCGACCCGCCGACCTTCACGCCGATCTCACGCGCCTTCGGGTCGGTCGCCACCCAGTTGAGGAAGAACGCCGCGCAGTCGGCGTTCTTCGCCCTGGAGCTGATCCCGAAGGCGAGGGGCGCCGACATCGCGGCCTGCTTGCCGCCCTGCTGCGCCGGCGGCATCAGGAAGAAGCCCACGTCGCCCGGCATCTGCTTGTCGAGGTTCCCCGACTCCCAGTCGCCGTTGAACATGAACAGGCCCTCGCCCTTGATGAAGCGGCTCATCATCGTCGCGTAGTCGACGGCGTTGACGTCCTTCCAGAAGTACCCGGCCTTAATCCACTTCTCCAGGTGCCGCGTCGCCTGCAGGTTGGAGGGGGTGTCGATCGTGGCGCCCGGCTTCTGATAGATCCAGTCGTTGATCGGCCCGGAGGGACCGTACGCGGCCATGAGGTCCTGCAGCGGGAAGGCGAGACCGCCGGTCGCTCCGCCGTTGAACTGGGCGATCGGGGTGATGCCCGCGCTCTTGGCCTTCGCGAGCGCGTCGTCCAGTTCGGCCAGGGTGGCCGGCGGGGACGACATCCCGATCTTGTCCGCGAGCTTCTTGTTGTAGAACACGCCGGTCATGCTGAAGTTCAGCCCCATGGCGTACAGCGACCCTTCGCCGCGGGTCTTCCCGCCGGGGGCCATCCGCATCTGCTCCAGCTGGGAGGCCGGCCAGGCGTCCCAGCCGAACGCCTTCGCGTAGCCGTCGAGGTTCTTCAGCAGGTTGTTCTTCACCAGCTCCGACACCTGGGGAAGCCGCATCAGGTCCGGCGGATCGTCGGCGAGGACGCGCGGCGCGTTCTGCGTGATCACCGCGAACTGGTCCTCGCGGATGTTCCACTTCACGTTCGGATGCTGCTTGGAGAACTCGGTGCTGAGCTCCTTCGGCAGGGGGAAGCCGGTCTCGATATAGGCGTTGAGCGTGACCGGCGCCGTCCCGCAGGTCGGCGCGGCCGCCAGGGACGCGCTGGTGGCCTCCGGCTGAGGGGCGTCGCCGCCGGGCGCCCCGCAGCCCGCCAGCGCCCCTCCCACCACGACCGTGAGTACGGCCCCGCTCCAGCGAATTCGACGCGACATCTGCGTCTCCTTGATTGCTCGGGGACTCGCCGGCGCACACCGGACGCCCCAGGACTCAGGTTTGCTAAATCGGATTAGCAGTGCGATAGTCTCATCACACGTGTCGCGGGGTGTCAACCCCCACATCCCAGGAGGTCACCCGGTGAGCCCACGACGGGTCACGCTGGCGGATGTAGCCAAGACCGCCGGCGTCTCGCCGACCACCGCGTCGCTCGCGTTGTCCGGGCGCGGCCGGGAGTTGCGCATCTCTCAGGATGTCGAGCAGCGCGTCCTCAAGGCCGCGGCCGAGTTGCAGTACCGGCCGAACATCGTATCCGTAGGTCTACGAACTGGGACAACTCGGACTATTGGCTTTGTTTCGGACACGGTCGCCACGTCGCGGCTCGCCGGCGACATGATCAAAGGAGCCCTCGAGGCCGCGCGGGAGCGCGGCTTCATGCTGTTCATCGGTGAGACGGAGGGGGACGCCGAACTCGAGCGGCTCCTGCTGCAGGCCATGCACGACCGTCAGGTGGACGGAATCATCCTGGCCGCGATGTACACGAGAACCATCAAGGTGCCGAAGGGCATGGCGGCCGCCCCCGCCGTCCTGCTCAACGCGCTCCCCAAGCAGCCGTCACCGCTGCCCTCGGTCATCCCCGACGAGATCGAGGCCGGACGCGTGGCCGCGAGGGCTCTGCTCGACGCCGGCCATCGCGAGGGCATCCACCTGATCGGCGCCGGCCCCGGACGGCGCAACGTCCCTCCGGGTGGCAGCGTCGCGGCCGTCGAACGGCTCATCGGCATTCGCGAGGTGCTCGCCGAAGCGGGGGTCAAACCGGCCGGCGGCCACGTCTGTCCCGACTGGCAACCGGAGTACGGCCTCGCCGCGACACGGGCACTGCTGAAGAAGGAGCGCCCGCGGGCGTTGATCTGCTTCAACGACCGGGTCGCCCTCGGCGCCTACCAGGCACTCGACGACTTCGGGCTCGAGGTGCCCGCCGACGTCTCCGTCGTGTCCTTCGACGACCACCCCATCGCCTCGTGGATGCGTCCCCAGCTGACGACGGTGGCCCTCCCTCATTACGAGCTCGGCCGCAAGGCGGTCGACGTGCTGTTCACGGAAATCGGCCGTGACCGCGAGGACGACGGCGGGGAGGGCGAGGTGCATCGCGTGCCGATGCCCATCCGCCTCCGGGAGTCGATCGCGTCGCCGGGCGCCTGACCTCACGGTGTAGATCAAGCGATCCGCGAGCCGATCCGGCACCGGCTCCCTGGGAGGCGCATGCTCAACGCGAATGTGATCGGCCGGCGCGCCTAGGCGTTCGATGACCCGGCCACGCTGCACTGCCTCTCTGCATGACCGCGGCGGGCTCGGCCTTGCACCGAGCCCGCCGCTCCAGCTCCATTCGGTCCTGATCGCGCTCCCTGACAAGGCTCACAACGCCCTCGCCGCGAATGTCAGGAACACCCGAGCCGGACCCGCG